>JAEEUX010000002.1 GCA_016290695.1 Oscillospiraceae bacterium | reverse complement strand
GATTATCGAACACCGCACCGAAAGCGTGCGCGAGCGAATAGCCGAGCTCGCCGCCCTCGTTGATGGAGCCGGGAGTTTCCGGCGCGACGTGGCTTTGGATGCCGCCGGGGTAGGAAAACTGGCGGAACAGGCGTTTCAGCCCTTCTTCGTTTTCCCCTATATTGGGGTAATACTCGCTGTAGGTTCCTTCCAGAAACACGTTTGAAACAATGGCGTTGCCGCCGTGTCCGGGACCGGAAACGTATATCATATCAAGGTCGTATTTGTTTATGATGCGGTTCAGATGGGCGTAGATGAAGGTCTGACCGGGAACCGTCCCCCAGTGTCCAACAATTTTCTTTTTGATGTCCTCACGCTTGAGCGGTGTTTTCAGGAGCGGATTATCCCTAAGATAAAGCTGGCAGGCGGATAGATAATTCGCCGCGCGCCAATATGCGTCCAAAAGGCCGAGGTCGTCATAATCGGGACTTTTGCCCGATGCGGTAATTATGTTCTCTGTCATATTAAGCTCCTCTCTCATCGTTTAAACTATTTTTCCCGGTTTCTGCGAAAATAATCGTTGTTCACAAGAATTGGCTGGCTGCATAGAATAAAGCTGAATAATTTTTAAGGAGGCACAGTATGAGCATTTCTTATTATCTTGGCGCTAATTCCTACGAGGGCTTTTATTCTCTTTACGACGAGTTTCTGTTTTCCGACGCGATAAAGCGGCTGTATATCATCAAGGGCGGCGCGGGCTGCGGCAAGTCTTCATTCATGAGGAAAATCGCCGAGAATGCCGAAGAAAACGGGTTAAAAACCGAGCTTATTATCTGCTCCGGCGACCCGGATTCTCTCGACGGCGTTTTCATCCCGGAGCTGAAGCTCGCTTACGTGGACGGAACAGCGCCGCATGCCGCTGTCCCCTATTTGGTGAAATTAACTCTTGAAGAACCGCGTTTGATTATATATAATGCAATATAATCATTATAATATACTTCTGAAAAAAAGGAAAGAGCTTCAATTATGTATTCAATAGAAAACGTCGCTTCCGTGCCGGGAGGAGAAGCATTTCTTCTCATTAACGAAACCGGTACGGCGCTTATAGACACAGGCTTCGCCTTCTCTGCGGAGGCAATGGTAAAAAACATTGAAAATCGCCTCGGCGGCAGGGCGCTCGACGCGATTCTTCTCACCCACTCACATTATGACCATGCCTCGGGCGCTCCGTATTGCCGCGAGCGCTGGCCGGAGCTGAAGGTTTACGCGGCTGCTTACGCAAAAAAGGTTTTTGAAAAGCCCGGAGCTATCAAAACCATTGACGAAATGAACGAAAACGCCGCGCTTGTTTTCAGGCAGCCCGATTATCGCAAGTCCTCAGCGGAGCTCAGCGTTGACGTCCCGCTCAGCGAGGGCGATAAATTCAGCGTCGGCAGCATGGAATTCACCGTTATCGAGACGCCGGGGCACACTCGCGACTGCCTCTCGTTTTTCTGCGAGAAGGAATCGCTCGTCATCGCGTCGGAAACGCTCGGCTATCCGCTTCTGCCGGATATGGTCGTGCCGACCTATCTTGTTTCCTACGCTCAGAGCCTTGAATCCGTCGAAAAGATACGCAGGCTCGGCGCCGAAAAAATGCTTGTATCACACATGGGTCTCGTCGGGCGCGATTTTATCGTGGAATACCTCGAAAAGTCCGAGATTTGGATGAAGAAAACGCGCGACATGATAGTAGACGGCTATAAACGCGGGCTTGATGAAGCGGGATTGCAGGCGCTTTTGAAGGAGAAATTCTATCAGGGCGAGATCCTCACCGTTCAGCCCGAAAAAGCCTTTGACCTCAACGCCTACTACACCGTAAAAATGCTTGTGCGCGAATGTGCTGAGCAGGGCAATTAACGCGCTGAGCACGGAGGAATAATCATGGTTGAAACCAAGCTTGAAAAATGCGCCGGATTCATCGTATATAAGCTTGATGACGAGGGGCAGAAGTATCTGCTGCTATATCAAAACGAATCCCGGACATGGAGCTTCCCAAAGGGGCATATCGAGCCGCATGAAACGGCGCTCGACGCCGCCGTGCGCGAGCTTTACGAGGAAGCGGGGCTTACGGCCGAGCCCGTCCCCGGCTTCCGCCGCGAATACTCCTATTCACACGGCGAGGCAACAAAGCAGGTCACGCTGTTTTTAACACGCTTCGTTGATGAAGAAATAGCGCTCGAAAAGCCGGAGATGGGCAAATATAAATGGTGCGACGCACAGGAGGTCATCGAGCTGATGGCAGGCCGCAGCGTCGAGGCCGCGGTAGCCGCTGCAGAGCACTACGCCGTTTCCGTTTTTCTGCGAGAGCTGCTCAACACCGTTCCCTGCGTTTCCGGCAACGAATACACGATGAAAGAGTTCCTCATGGCCTTTCTCTCCAACAGCAAGGGTCTCGCGCTCGTGGATATGGACAACTGGTTCTATGCCGTCCACTATGAGGGCGACGATTACCCGTGGGTCGCCGTGAGAGCGGATATCGACGCCATACTTGACAGCGCGGGAAAGCCCTTCCACGGCTGCGGACATGACGGGCATTCCGCCGTCGTTGCAACGCTCGCGGCGCTTCAAAGCACGCTCACGCTTGACAAAAACATCGTTTACATCTTCCAGCCGGAGGAAGAGACCGGCGCAGGCGCGGAGAAGGTCATTCCCGTGCTCGAAAAATACGGCGTGCAGGAAATCTACGGTTTCCACAACATCCCCGGCTATGAGGCGGGCGAGCTTTTAGTGCGCGACGGCACGTTTTCCTGCACCTCTTTCGGAGTTCTGCTGCGTTTTATCGGCGAAAAGGGTCACGCCGCTTATCCCGAACAGAGCCTTAATCCCTGCTTCCCCGCGGCAAAGCTTCTGAGCATCTGGCATTCTCTTTTCCGCCCGAACGAATACCGCGGGCTCGTCAAGGGCACGGTCGTCGGCCTTGAGACCGAAACAGCGAAGTTTGGCGTTTCTCCCGCATTCTGCGATGTTTCCGTTACCCTTCGCGCCGAGTTTGAGGACGACCTCGACGCGGCAGATTCGCTGATGGTCGATTTCTGCGCTCAGCTTGCCGAGGAGCACGGATATGGCTTCAAGAGCTATTATTTCGACCATTACCCCGTCACGGAAAACGACACGGAGCTTCACCGCCGCGCCAAGCTCCTTTTCTCCGAGCTCGGCGGCTTCACCATTCTCGACTCGCCCATGCCGTGGTCCGAGGATTTCGGAAACTACTCCGGCACCTGCCGCAGCTATTATTTCGGCGTCGGCGCAGGCAAGGACGCGGCACAGCTCCATACCGACGATTACGAATGGAACGACCTTATCAACTGGCGCGCGATAATGGCGCTGAAAAAGCTCACCGAGGCTTAACATCTCCGCGCGCAGTCTTCATGATTGCGCGCGCTTTTTCAAAATCTTCCCTTGTAATTATCGCCTCATGCGTATTCTCGACTCTGAACCATTCCCCTTCCGGGACGGAAACGAGCCGGTCGCTTTTATAGCTCAGCTTTCGCCGCCTGCCCTGCACCATCACGCCCGTATACATTTCGTTTTGCAGGATGCGCGAGACCGTCGTCCTGCTCCACGCTTCCGAACAGTCTTTGCCAGCGCCGGGGACAAACCCCGCACCGCATTGTTTTTTATAGGCCGATGGGTTCGGAATACCTTTTTCGTTGAGCTTACGGCATATCGCGTGCTTCCCCATGCCTGAAAGGTACATTTTATAAATATCTCTTACAACGTTCGCGGCAGGCTCGTCAATTTCGAGCCTGCCCTTTTCTGCGCTTTTCTTATAGCCGTAGAGCGCGAAGCTCCCTATGTACTCCCCGTTTCGCCTCTTGCAGTCGAGCACCGAGCGGATATTATCAGATAAATCCTCTAAATACCATTCGTTCACAAGACCCGCTATCTGGCGGGCTTTTTTGTTACCCTTTACTGCCGTGTCGGCGTTATCGGCTATGGCGATGAACCTTATACCCCACTCCGGAAAGAGCTTGTGCAGATACTTTTCAACGAGCTCCATATCGCGCGTAAAGCGCGACTGCGTTTTGCACAGCACTATGCCGAAACGCCTTTCGCTTGCGTCCTTGATAAGGCGGCAAAACTCTGGGCGTTCAGCCGATATGCCCGACCAATCCTCGTCGCAATAGGTATCCCACAGCTCCCAATGCTTTGCAGCGGCGTACTCCGTAAGCAGGCGCTTTTGGTTAGTTATGCTTTCCGATTCCAAACCAGAACCGTCCTCGCGGCTCAGTCGGCAGTATATGGCGCATTTCATGGCATCGCTCCGTAATAGCAAGTATTTAAGGCAGCACCGAATGATGCTGCCTTAAAGCTTATGCCGTAAAACGTTGATTTATTTATCCAGATGTACGTCAAGCTGCGGGAAGGGTATTTCGATGTTCTTTTCCTTCAACACGCGATTGACGCCCTCAACCATGTCAAAATACAGATCCCAGTAATTTTCCTGCCTGCACCATGCCCGAATTGTGAACTCAAGGGCGCTGTCAAGATGGTCTGAAAGGCGAACAAAGGGCGCGGGAGATTTAAGTGCGAGAGGATGGTTATTCAGAAATTCCATTATCGCAGATTTAACGCACTCAACATCGCTTCCGTATGCAACGTTGACCTTTATGTCAGCGCGGCGAATCCCCTCTGTCGTAAAATTGGTAACCGTTCCACTCGTAATGGCGCTGTTCGGTATGGTTATTTTTTTGCCGTCAACTGTCAAAACCGTAGTGTAAAAAAGGCTGATGCCCTTAACCGTGCCTTCGTTTCCGCTCGAAGAAATATAGTCCCCGACGTTGAAGGGTTTAAAAAGGATAATCATTATTCCGCCGGCAAAGTTGCTCAGCGCGCCTTGCAGGGCAAGGCCGATAGCAAGGCCGGCAGAAGCAAGCACCGCAACAATGGACGCCATAGGGATACCGAGAATGGCTATTACCGAGATAATCAGAAGGACATACAGGGCGGCGTTAACAAAGCTCATAAGGAAGCTTTTTATCGTAGCGTCGACTTTAAGGAGAGCCTTGTTGCTGTTAAGCAGCTTTTTTATTCCCTTGATGACGAAATGCCCCGCAATAAGGACTATAGCCGCCAAAGCAAGCCTTCCTGCGATTGGAACGACAACGCTGACTATTTTATCCCACATAAACAAGCACCTCCGAATAGTTTCTATATTGTGTGGTTTTGCCTAAATATTACCACATTCCCGTGCTGCTGTAAACCCTGTTTTTGCCATGACAGGGGTACGGCGGCACATGTAGTTGAACCCCGTCTTCCCGGCGCGCGCGATTTATACATTGACCTGGGGCGCTTTTACGACTCTGCGCGCCTTGAAAAGCGTACAAATGAACTGAAGGAACTCAGCAAACGCTGTTCGGATTCTTACGCGAGCGCCTATTCCCTCCTTTCGGCAGCCGGGAGGCTTAAACGTGAAAGCGGAGATACGCCCGAATCCGACATTGTCGAGGCAACGGAAGCCTGCTTATCTTTGCTTACAGATGCTAAAAAGGCAGAGGGCGGCAGCCGACACGTTTTTCTCAACGCCTTCAGCGCAAACGGGCGCGTTTTTCTTTCCGACACCCTTCACAGTCTTTGCGGTAAAGTTTACGGCATAAACGCTTCTGCCTGCGACGCAAGCCGCGTTCTGCAAAAGATAGCGCAAGGTGCAGAATTAATGGGCTTCGGCGTTATCGTTTGCCTCTCTCCGCTCGACCCGGCGCGTATACTTCACCTTATGCTGCCCGGAGCCGGAGTTGCTTTCACTTCCGACCCCGGCACGGCAGGCAGACAACTAATCCGGTTCGGAGGCTGCTTACGTTCCGACGAGCACATAGAGCTTTACGAGGCTCTTATGGGAGCGGCGGAGAAAACACTCGCTAACGCCAAGAAAACGCACGATATGCTCGAAGAAATCTATAATCCCTGCGTGGATTTTGAAGGCGTTTACTGTGAAGCAGAGGCGCATATCAGAGCGATACTTTAAACATAAAAATCATTATATCCAGTTCGTTGCTTTTGCGATTGAAATTTATAAATCGGCATATTGAAAAGGGCTTCAGAATTTGGTATAATAATTATTATAATTTAGAAAACTCGGCTTTGCCAAACATTCACGGGGAGGTCAATATTATGCTTAATTCTGTAAAGTCCGTCACTCCGCTCGCTATAGAGCCCTACGACAAGGAATGGGGCGTCGGCGTCTCGGGAATGGTCGAAAACCCATCTCCCTTCCCCCGTATAAACGAAATGCTGCGCTGGTTCAAGGAGCGCCCCACCACGGCTGACCCCCAGCGTATGCTCATATTCACCGAAGCATATAAGAAATATTCTGCCGATCCGCAGCCAATCAAGGTCGCAAAGGCGCTGCGCGACGTGCTCATGAACGTCCCTGTCAACATCTGGCCGGGCGAGCTCATCGTCGGTGAAATTGCCGCGCCCGCGAAAAGCGCGCCCATTTATCCCGAATTTTCGCTCAACTGGCTTGCTTACGAGATTGAAAACGACCCCCTCGACCAGCGCCCGAACGACGTTTATATTCTCTCGGACGAAACAAAGAAGGCCGTATTTGACGTTGTTGATTTCTGGAAGGGCAAAACCGTTGAGGAAAGCATAAAAAGCATGTTCCGTTATGAGCAGGCGAAGGGCTCTCAGATGGGTCAGGGCGTATATTTCTGTGACCTTTATACCTACGCCGGGGCGGGCCATGTCTGCGCCGACTACGAAAAGCTTATTAAGCTCGGCTTCGGCGGCATCCGCAAGGAAATCGAGAAAAAGCTCTCCGAACTCACGGTTTATCTCCCCGAGGACATCAAGAAGCGCACCTTCTACGAGTCTCAGCTCATCGTTCTTGACGGCGTGAAGAGCTACATTTACCGTTACGGCGACAAGGCCGAGGAAATGGCTGCCGCCGAAAAGGACGAAACGCGCAAAAAGGAGCTTTTACGCATCGCCTCCAACTGCCATAACGTCGCAGAGGGTGTTCCGAACGACATTTGGGAGGCCATGCAGCTTTGGCATATCGCCACAAACATGATAATCATTGAGGCTAACGGCCACAGCGTTACCTACGGCCGCTTCGACCAGATTTTCAAGGATATTTACGCAAAGAGCATCGCCGAGGGTACGGCGACGCGCGAGCTCGTCCAGGAGCTTACCGAGTGCATGTTCCTCAAAATTCACCAGCTCTGCAAGATCCGTGACCGCGGCAACATCACCGTTTCGAGCGGCACCATCATGGGCGGCACCGGCTTCGACGTCGGCGGAGTGGACGCCGAGGGCAACGACATTACGAACGACCTTAGCTACATAGCGCTTGACGCTCACGCCCATACGCGCATCCCGAACCCCTGGATGGCCGTAAGACTTCATAAGGACGCGCCGCGCGAGTTTAAGATAAAGGTCTTTAACGTAATCCGCATCGGCACCGGCGAGCCCAAGGTTTTCGGCGACGAAATGATGATAAAATCTCTCATGCGCTACGGCAAGCCCATTGAAGTCGCGCGAAACTATGTCGGTGTCGGCTGTGTTGAGCCGAGCATTCCCGGAAAGACCTACGGATGGCATGATTCCTGCTATTTCAACATGCCCAAGGTTCTCGAAATAACTCTCAACGGCGGCAAATGCCAGCATTGCAGCGAGAGCTGCCCGCAGTACGCCAAATGCGTCGGCGCGGGTTCTCAGCTCGGCGCAAAGACGCCGTCTCTCGCGGAGATGAAGTCCTTCGACGAGCTTAAAGAAGCTTTCCAGACCCAGATGAGATACTGGACTGACCGCATGATTTCCTCCGTAAATACAATGGACATCGTGCATCAGGCGCTCAAGCCGCTGCCCTACCTCTCCCTTCTGGTGGACGACTGCATCGAGCGCGGCGTTGACGTTACCGCCGGCGGCGCGAGATATAACCATTCCGGGACGCAGTGCGTCGGCCTCGGAACGGTTTCCGACAGTCTCTCCACCGTCAAGCAGATAGTGTTTGACGAGAAGAAGGTCACCGGCGCAGAGCTGCTCGATATTCTCAAGAAGAACTGGGAAGGCAGCGATTACCTGCTTGCCTACGTTAACAGCGACAAGGTTCACCATTTCGGCAACGACGATGATTATGCCGACGATATTGCCCAGTTCGTCCTCAATACCTACTGCGGCTGCGTTGAGCATCGCCCGAACGCCCATGGCGGCGAGTTCATGCCCGGCGCGTTCTCCGTCTCCATAAATGTCATGTGCGGCTCTCACTGCTCCGCCACTCCCGACGGACGCCGCGACGCCGAGCCGGTTTCGGACTGCCTCGGCGCGGTACATACCGAGGTCGCGTCTCACGACGTTTCGGGCCCGACGGCTATTGCCCGTTCTTTGGCTAAGCTTGACCAGTCGCGCATAGGCAACGGCGTTATACTCAACTGGAAGTTCTCCCCCACCTCCATTTCCGGCGAGACAGGACGCGACAACCTCATTTCGCTTATGGACGTTTATCTGAACAACGGTGGAATGCAGAGCCAGTTCAACATAATCAGCCGCGAAACGCTCATAGACGCGCAGACGAACCCCGACAATTATCGCGACCTCGTCGTTCGCGTCGCGGGCTACAGCGCGTACTTCACAGAGCTCAACCCCGAGCTTCAGGTAGACCTTATTAACCGCACCGAGCTTTCGTTCGACTGATAAAGGATAAAATGAGCGATATAAAAGGAATCATATTTAACGTACAGCCCTTCACCGTGCATGACGGCCCCGGCATCCGCACGGAACTTTTCATGAAGGGCTGTACACTCAAATGCCGCTGGTGCAGCAATCCCGAGGGGCTTTCACCCAAGCCGGAGCCGGGGCTTTACCCCGATAAGTGCATAGGCTTCTCCAAATGCGGCGTCTGCGAAAAAAGCTGCGTTAACGGCGTAGCGTATTCCGTTTACGAGGATAAGCTCGTCGCCATAGACAGGGCCAAATGCAGGGGTTGTCTCGCCTGTGCAGAGGCTTGTCCGAGCGGCGGGATAAAGGTCTGGGGCAAGGCGTATACGCCGGAGGAAGCTTTTGCGCTCGTAAAAAAAGACAAGAAATATTATGACGAGTCCGGCGGCGGCGTTACTGTTTCCGGCGGAGAGGCGCTTATGCAGGCAGATTTTGTTGCGGAGCTTTTTCGGCTTTGCCGCGCCGAAGGGATAGGGACCTGCCTTGAATCGGCGCTGAACGTCCCCGTTTCGGAGCTTGAAAAGCTCCTGCCGCTTACCGATTTTTGGATAACCGACATTAAGTGCATGGACTCGGCTATTCATAAGCAAAATACCGGCACGGGCAACGAAAGAATACTCGAAAACATTCGTTTCCTCGTAAGCCGCGGCGCAAAGCCGGTAATCCGCATCCCCATCATCGAAACCTTTAACGCGACGGAGGAAAACATCCGCGCGACAGGTGAATTTATCAAAAACGAGCTCGGCGGGAATATCCTTCAATTGCAGCTTCTTCCCTACCGCAAGCTTGGTCTCGAAAAATACTCCTCTCTTAACCTCAGCTATCCCATGGGCGATTTTAAAGCCCCGGAACGCGAAGTCTGGGAAGAAAAGCTGTTGCGCTTCCGCGATATTCTCCGCGGAATGGGGCTTCCCGCGGAGGCAGGAAGCGGCAACGCGATAAAGTAATTATCCATCACAGACAGGAAGGACGGTATGAAAGCCGCTATGTATGAAAACATCGTCGGAAAGTATTCTTCTCCCAGAATATATAAATCAAAGCTCCGTTTGTGGCCGGATAATACGGAACGCAGAGTTCCGAGATGGTGCAGCGTCGATATGCGCGACGGCAATCAGGCGCTCGTTCGCCCCATGTCCGCCGAGGATAAGATTAAATTCTTCAAGCTGCTCGTTCACCTTGGTTTCAAGGAAATAGAACTGGGCTATCCTTCATCCTCCGGAACGGAATACAGTTTTATCCGCAGGCTTATAGACGGCAATTACATTCCGGACGATGTATATATCCAGGTTCTCGCGCCCGCGCGTGAAGTTTTCATCCGCAGAACCTTTGAAGCCGTAAAGGGTGCAAAAAACGTCATAATGCATTTTTATAACAACATTTCGCCCCTCCAGCGCAGAGTAGTGTTTAATACCGATCTTGAGGGCGTCACTCAACTTGCCGTCAACGCTGCGAAGGTAATAAAGGAATGCGGCGACGAATGCAGAGCCGAGGGCATGAACCTCATTTACGAGTATTCGCCCGAAAGCTTCACCTCCACCCCGCCCGACGAGGCGATTTACGTCTGTCGGCAAATCATGGACATTCTTGCACCGAACGACGGCGACAAAATGATAATCAACCTTCCTTCTACGGTTGAAAACCTTTTGCCGAACCATTTCGCCGACCTTATAGAATACTTCATCTCTAAACTTCCGAACCGCGAACGCGCCGTTATCAGCATCCACCCGCACAATGACCGCGGAACGGGCGTCGCGGCAGCGGAGCTTGCGATTCTTGCCGGAGCCGAGCGCATAGAGGGAACCCTTTTCGGCAACGGCGAAAGGACGGGCAACGTAGACCTCGTCACGCTCGCGCTCAATATGCTCGTCGCGGGCATCGACCCCGGGCTTGATTTCACCGATATTCTCTCTGTAAGGAGTATTTACGAGGAGCTAACGGGGATGACGGTGCATGAGCGCCATCCATACGCCGGTTCGCTCGTTTTCACAGCCTTCTCCGGCGCGCATCAGGACGCTATAAACAAGGGCCTGCACCAGATGAAGGAAAGCGGGCGCAAGGAATGGGCCGTACCCTATCTCCCGATAGACCCGGAGGATCTCGGAAGGACTTACGATTCCATAATCCGCATAAACAGCCAGTCCGGCAAGGGCGGCGCGGCATTTATCCTCGAAACGCAGTACGGTTATAATCTCCCGCGCGCCATGCGCGTCGAGTTCGGCAAAATCGTTCAGGAGGAAACCGAGCGCTGCGGCACTGAGCTTAGCTACGACCGCATCTTCGAGCTGTTTTCAAGCACTTATATCGACATACAAAAGCCCTATCGCCTCGCAAAATATAAGTTTGACGATAACACTGACCGCCTCGGTCATTCCGTGGTCTCCTTCTCCGGCATCCTTAATTATAACGAGACTGAATATCTTATCAGCGGCTCGGGCAACGGCCCTATCGACGCTTTCTTCAACGCCGTGCAGAACCTCGACATTTCTGATTATCACTTTGTATCTTACAGCGAGCACGCCGTTTCCTCGGGCTCCGACTCAAAGGCCGCCGCATACATCGAGCTTAAAACCCCTCTCGGAAAAACCGTTTTCGGCGTCGGCCTCTCGCACAATATTTACAAGGCTTCTATAAAGGGCATCATTTGCGCCATAAACCGCGCGCTCGCCGCCGACGAAGAATGAGGAAGTAAAAAACACCGCACGGACGAACGTGCGGTGTTTTAATATGTACTTATATCAGCTTATTGCTATCGTTATTTCTGAGCCGGGGCGATGGTCTCGTCCTCAAGGGTAATTCTGTTATCCTTGGCGAATTTTCTGAGCCCGTCCTTGTAATTTTCCCAGAATTTCTTCTCCTGAGACTTAAGGTAAACGATGGGATACGCCTGATTCTTGCACTTTATCTCAATTCTTTCGGACATAACAGTCTTAAAAAGCTTCTTCTCAGGGGTGGGGATGAACTTGATGCTGATTATGTCGCTGTATTTAAGGTTGACTACCGATGCGGACGAACCGAAGACGATTCCGCAGACAAGCTCCGTCTTGTCAAAGAGGATTTTTTCCTTTGCCATAATGATTCACTCCATTTGTATAGAAATTGTTTTGATATTTCTAACATATTTTCGCTACCATGTGTCATTTTACTTGTAAATAACGTGAAAATCAAGATTATTTTCGTTTTTTACTACATTATTTTATTGTATCTCTTATTAATTTATGGTATATTATTAGCGTTATTTTGGAAGCTCTGCTTTCATAAATTCAATAGGAGATGATATCTTTTGGAAAATCTGTTTTGGATTGGCTTTGTCGGTGCGGTAGTAGCGCTTGTTTTCGCTCTCCTGCAGCGCAACAAGGTCATGAAGGCATCCGAAGGCAACGACGAGATGAAAAAGCTCGCCTCTGCCATTCGCGCAGGCGCTAACGCTTACCTCAAGCGTCAGTACACCACGGTTGCCAAGGTGTTCGCCATCGTATTCGTTATCCTGCTCATCATCGCGTTTGCAAGCAAGGGTGAAATGCTCTCCCGCATCACTCCGTTTGCGTTCCTCACGGGCGGTATCTGGTCTATGCTCGCCGGTCTTATCGGCATGAAGATAGCCACGAACTCCAATGCCCGTACCGCGCAGGCTGCGTCCGAGGGTCTCAACAAGGGTCTTCGCGTTGCTTTCTCCTCCGGTTCCGTTATGGGCTTCACCGTCGTCGGCCTCGGTATGCTCGACATTACCCTCTGGTTCTTCGGCCTGAAGTATATCGGCGGATTCGATTCCACCCAGATTGCCAATATTATGGTCATGAACGGCATGGGCGCTTCCTTCATGGCTCTGTTTGCCCGCGTCGGCGGCGGTATTTACACCAAGGCTGCTGACGTTGGCGCTGACCTCGTCGGTAAGGTCGAAGCAGGCATCCCCGAGGATGACCGCCGCAACCCCGCCACCATCGCCGATAACGTCGGTGACAACGTCGGCGACGTTGCAGGCATGGGTGCTGACCTTTACGAGTCCTATGTCGGTTCCATCCTCGCCACCTTCGCTCTCGCCGCTGCTGCCGGTTATTCCTGGAACGGCATGCTCCTTCCCGTAGCTCTCGCCGTTGCAGGTATAATCTGCTCCCTCATCGGCTCCTTCCTCGTTAAGACCAAGGAAGACGCCACCCAGCTCAGCCTTCTCAAGAGCCTCCGCACCGGCACCTATACCGCCGCTGTTCTTTCCGCTCTTGTAGCTATTCCCCTTTGCTATTTCATCCTCGGCACTGACAAGAACTGCTGGGGCGTATATATTTCCATCCTCTGCGGCCTTATCGGCGGCTGCGCTATCGGTTACTTCACCGAGTATTACACCTCCGATAACTACAAGCCCACCAAGAAGCTTGCCGCCGCGTCCGAGACCGGCTCCGCCACCATCATCATCGGCGGTCTTTCTCTCGGCATGAAGTCCACGCTCACCTCCATCCTCATTGTCGGCGCCGCTGTAGTAATCAGCTTCTTCTGCGCCGGCGGTCAGGCCAGCTTCAACCAGGGTCTTTACGGCATTGGTATCGCCGGTGTCGGCATGCTCTCCACCCTCGGCATCACCCTCGCTACCGACGCTTACGGCCCTGTTGCCGATAACGCCGGCGGCATCGCCGAAATGTCCGGTCTTCCCGAGGAAGTCCGTGACCGTACCGACGCTCTTGACTCTCTCGGCAACACCACTGCCGCTACCGGCAAGGGCTTCGCCATCGGCTCCGCTTCCCTCACCGCTCTTGCTCTTCTCGTTTCTTACGTTAACATCGTTCAGGAAAAGACGGACGCGGTTCTTGACTTCACGCTTACGAGCCCGACCGTTCTCGTCGGTCTCTTCATCGGCGCGATGCTCACCTTCGTCTTCTCCGCTTTCACCATGAGCGCCGTTCAGACCGCCGCTCAGTCCATCGTTGTTGAAGTTCGCCGCCAGTTCAAGGAAATCGTCGGCATCATGGAGTATAAGGCTGACCCCGATTACTCCGCCTGCGTTGACCTCTGCACCAAGAGCGCTCTTCACGAGATGGTAGTTCCCGCAGTTCTCGCTATCGTTGTTCCCATCATCACCGGTCTCATTCTCGGCCCCACCGGCGTTGTCGGTCTTCTCGGCGGCGTTTCCGTTACCGGCTTTGCAATGGCAGTATTTATGTCCAACGCCGGCGGCGCATGGGATAACGCAAAGAAGTATATCGAGCGCGGCAACCACGGCGGCAAAGGCTCTGAGCAGCACAAGGCAGCCGTTGTCGGCGATACCGTTGGCGACCCCTTCAAGGATACCTCCGGCCCGTCCCTCAACATCCTTATCAAGCTCTGCTCCACCGTTTCCATCGTTTTCTCCGGCCTTATCGTAGCCTTCAATCTGATTGGTATTATCTAATAAATAGCTTAAAAAACATGGGGCTGCCGAAAGACAGCCCCATATTTCTGCGGTAGAACATGATTTACATTTATTTGGTTTTAGCTAATATTCTCGCTTTTGTCCTTATGGGAATAGATAAATACAAGGCAGTCAACAACCGCTGGAGGATCCCGGAGCGGGTTCTCCTTGTTGTCGCCTTTGTAGGCGGAAGCGTTGGCGCATACGCCGGGATGTTCTATTTTCATCATAAGACAAAGCATGCGAAATTTCTTATTCTTTTGCCCACATTTCTTATAATACACGTTCTCATGTTTCTCTTTTGGAAGGGCGATTTCCCCATTCTCGACTATATGCAGGCAATATATTAAAACATCCGGCGCTACGTTGCTTTAAGCATAGCGCCGGATTTGTTAATATAAGTCAAAAATAGTTTTTAAATCTCCGCTTCCCTTATAGCAAGCTCGGCAAAAACTATGTTGACGACTTTTTTCAGAATATCTCCAGGAAGAGATTCAACCGCAGTATAAGACCTCGAAAGAATATCAAGAGCCTTAATGTGCTCGCAGAGAATAAAGCCTGTTGTTTTTGTGCGTCCGTCCAAGGGGACATGAAGCGGAAAACCGTTGTCGGTATTGGTTATCGGGCAGACTATTGCAAGATTTGTTTTTTGATTAAAAACATTATTGCTAATTACCAGCGCAGGACGGTAACCACTTTGCTCATGTCCGACCTGTGGGTTTAAATCTATTTTTATTATATCTCCCTGTTTTACCATATTTCTCTGCCCACAGGCTGCCCCCAATCAACATTTTGCCGTATATATTCGCCTTCAAAATCGGAAAACAAAGCTTCTATATCGGGAATTGCGTCAGCTTTTTCGATTATCAATCTCTTGCCCCTTGTTTTCAATTCGACGCTATCGCCTTCTTTCCAGTTGATTTCGTCTAAAATGCTTTTAGGGATTCGTATTCCTTTGCTATTGCCCCATGCTTGTATAGTGGCTTCCATAAAAGCACCTCCTCAGGCTTAGTATATACATAGTATATACTTGTTTGCAATTTTTGTCAATATGAGCAAGAACAAATGCCATGGCTTTATAAATTCAGCAGAAGCTTATTTTATCCTCGTCGATGGACTTTATCCGAGCAAGGGCTTCAACCCTCACCCCTCGCTGCCTTACGAGCTCGCCGCCCTGCTGGAACGCTTTTTCCACCGCGACGCCGCAGCCGCACAAATGCGCCCCGGCCTGTTCAACAATGTTTATCATGCCGAGCATCGCCTGCCCGTTTGCGAGAAAATCGTCGATAATCAGTACTCTGTCCGTCGGCAGAAGATATTTTTTCGCAACGACCATTTTATAATCGTTCCCGTGGGTAAAGGAATGAACCGACGCGGAATAAAGCTCCCCGTCTATATTGCTTGTTTTATGCTTTTTCGCAAAAAGTACGGGAACTTCAAAATACTGTGCTGCGACGCAGGCTATCCCTATTCCTGAGGCTTCGACGGTGAGTATTTTGTTCACAGCTTCGCCGTCAAAAAGGCGCTTGAATTCCTTTCCCATCTCCCGATATAGCTCATAATCAAGCAGATGATTAAGGAAGCTGTCTACCTTAACTATCCCTCCGGGACGAACCTCGCCCTTTTCTCTTATCATATTCTCAAGATATTTCATTTCTTTCACCCTGCCATTATATCTGTTCTAAATTTATGGATTCAGCTCCGTAACCGAACTTTCGTACCAGTTCATCGCCTGTATTTCCAATAGCGTAGGCGTGTAGCCCGATTCAAAGCGAAGAGTGTTTTCGTTATCGTAGACGGGACCCTCGAAGGGATTGAACTTCGTGTTCTTTATAAGCCCGCGGAAAATCCGCACAAGCTTTACCCCGTTATCCCCTATCGCAAAATCGACCGGGAACAAGTCCATGATGCCGGTGCTGAGGCCCCAGCCGAAATGAATAGGATTACAGTCGTCCCCGCCGCTTTCGTAGAGCTTTGTTTTTCCTTGTAGAAGGTCGGAAATTACCTTGTCGTAAAACGGCTCCCAGTTGAATGTTGCGGCAGCATAGCTCTCGACGGGATAACCGAATTTATTCAGCCCGTAAATCTGCGCGTAAACCTCGTTGAATGCCTTGCGGTCAAGGTGATTATCCGGCGAATGGCGGCAAAACGCAACGTCTGCACCGAGTTCGGCAAACTTCCGCCGCGCCGTGATGTGCTCGTTCCAGTCGTTCACAAGCTTCAGGCGGAAATCCAGCACCTGTGAGCGCGGGTTAATGAGCCTTGCGCCGAGAGCAAAGGCGTTCATGTCATAGGTGGGCATATGGTCGAAGGCGGAGGTGTTCATATAGCCTATTATGCCGCTTTTGCTCATGGCGGAAGCGAGCACGCCGCAGAGGAAGGTAAGGTCGTACATCTTGCAGAAATATGTGTTGAGGTTTATGCCCTGGCGCGGGATGCCGCAGTTGAGGACGATAAGCTCCGTGTTTTCAAGTGCAATTCTCAGGCTCGCCGTAGCCATCGTAGGGCTCGTCGTAAATAGCGCGTCCACCCCGTCGCTTATAAGCCCGTTAAGCTGGTTATACGCCGTTTCCGGGTCAGGTGAGAAGTTAAAGAGACGCTTTATCTCAACCTTATCGGTATATTTTCTCTCCATGCGGTCAATAGCTAAGGTGTGGAAACGGGTGAAAAGATTATCCTGCTCCGTCCCCTCAAAGGCGAAGGCGATTTTAAGCTTGCCGAAGCGAAGGCGAGGCTTTTTCGAGCTCTCCGCCGTGTCCGCCGCAGAAACCTCAATAGTGTTGCGCTGCCTTGAGCCGGAGGCCATTAGGAACTGGGCGCGGCAATTTTTTATGTTCTTTTGAAGGGTTTTCCTTCGAAGCATGTATGGGTAACCGTAAATGCCGATATATTCCACCAGTGCGTCGCCGGAGGTCAGGTTCATATCCGTGGTCTTCTCGGATTTATAGGCTTCTCTGAAGCTTCTGTGCGTCTGGGCTATGACGTTTTCAACGCTTTCCTTAACATCGGGATTATTTTGAAGGTATTCCTGCGTATATCTGATAAGCTTTGTAAAGTTACCCTTTTTAGAGAACCAAAGATTGTCAAAATACATACGCTTGTCAAAATCAAGGAACTCATAATAAATGGATATTTCGAGATTACTTTCATTGCGTTCCGGCAAAATGCGGATTACGTTGGCATAAACCGACGCCGCTCCGACAAATTTAAGGATACTGACGCGCTTATTGCCTTCCTGAACATAATAACGGTTAAGGTATTCATAGACCTTAATATGTTCACGGATTCCCTCGGTAAGCTGGCTCTGATAAACAGCTTGCCATTTTAGCGCGAACTCCGTATCGTCGGCAAGAAGCGGCATGAAGTTTCCCGCAAAGGAATTGCTGCGTGAGGCCGTTCTTGTTCCGATAACTTTTTGCAGCGGGATTTCATAATAACCGAGGTTTATTTCGCCGACAATTTCTACGCCGCGGATTCTATCCTCAAGCACAGGCAGATAGCCCTTTGCTTCGCTTGCTTCATGCTCGGAAACGTATTTCCTGCCGAGTTTTCTCGCGTTTAAATAAGCAGCTCTGCTTTCCTGATCCGCCATGGTCTTCCGCCTCCCCGCTATATTGTATAAACATATACTATATTTTAGCATTATATTTCTGTTAATACAAGGGCAACAAATTTATTTTTACTATGTTCTTTTTTATTCTCATGTGTTAAAATAAGAAGTAATATGCCGGAATGTCCGGCTCCTGCAAGGGGAAATACAGATGATAAACTCACCCGTGAAAACACAATCAGCCTCGCCCACTTCGCAAACGCCCGTCACCGGTTTAAGCTCCGCTGAGGTACAGGACCGCATAAGCCGCGGTCTCGTAAACGAAGACAAAAATGACGGCACAAGGTCAATAGGAGACATAGTTGTAAGCAACGTATTCACCTATTTTAACCTGATTTTCGTAGTTCTCGCCGTATGCGTTATTCTCGTCGGCTCGTTCCGGGATCTTACATTCATGCCCGTTATTATCATCAACACGCTAATAGGGATTTTTCAGGAAATCCGCTCCAAACGCACTCTTGACAAGCTGTCACTGCTTGCAATTCCCTCAGTAAACGTAATGCGAGACGGTGAGGAAGTAACGATAAACTCCACGCAAATAGTGCTTGACGATATAGTGTGCCTTAAATCCGGCAATCAAGTCCCTGCTGACCTCAGAATACTCGAGGGTGCTGTTCAGGTAAACGAAGCAATGCTCACCGGTGAAACGGACGATATCGCCCGTCAGGCCGGCGAAGAGCTGCTTTCCGGCAGCTTTATCACTTCCGGAAGCTGCAAGGCACAGGCTTTGGCCGTGGGTGAGAACTCATATATAGCCAAGCTTAGCAAGGACGCCAAAAAGATGAAGAAAGGCACGAAATCCGAGATGATGACAAGCCTTTCCCGCTTGTTAAAGGTTATAGGATTTATCATAATTCCGGCAGGCCTCCTGCTTTTCTATAATCAGCGCATCGTTCTTTCCCTTAGCCTGCAAAAAAGCGTCGTTTCCACCGTCGCTGCAATCGTCGGCATGATTCCCGAGGGGCTGTATCTTCTTACTACCATCGCCCTCGCCGTCAGTACTATAAAGCTTGCACAGAAGCGAACGCTCGTGCATGACCTTAACTGTATAGAGGCGCTTGCGCGCGTCAACGTGCTTTGCGTGGATAAAACGGGTACGATTACAAAACCGTCGATGACCGTCGAACAGCTCGTTCTTCTCTGTCCTGAGCGTTTTTCGCAGGAGGACGCTGAGGCAATTCTTCGCGACCACACTCAGAACCTTTCTGATTCGAATGAAACCGGCAAAGCGCTTCAGGCAAAGTTCGGCGGCGATAAATTCCGCCGTGCAGAGCGTATAATATCCTTCAGCTCCGCCACAAAGTACAGCGGCGCCGTTTACAACGAAAACGAAACCTATCTTCTCGGAGCGCCGGATATTCTTCTCGGCTCGAGATACAACGAATTTTCCGAGCTTATCCAGCCTTACGCCGACAGCGGCATGCGCGTCCTACTTTCCGCCATGTATGACGGGGATATTTCAAGCGACTTCAACGTCTCCAATATCTTTCCCATATCTCTCGTTCTTCTTTCAAACGAGCTTCGCGACAAGGCGAAGGATACTTTTGAATATTTCGCCTCCCAGGGCGTCGAGATAAAGGTAATTTCCGGCGATAACCCCGCGACTGTTTCGAGCATCGCGTTGAAGGCCGGAATCGCGAACGCTGAGAAATACGTTGACGCAACGACGCTTACAAACGAAATGAAGCTCCGCTCCGCCGCGCTGGAATATACGGTTTTCGGGCGCGTCACTCCTGAACAGAAACGCAGGCTCGTCATCGCGCTCAAGGCCGCGGGAAAGACCGTCGCCATGACGGGCGACGGCGTGAACGACGTTCTCGCGCTCAAATCCGCTGATTGCAGCATCGCAATGGCTTCGGGCAGCGACGCGGCCTGCCAGGTTTCACAGCTCGTTCTGCTTAATTCCGATTTCAACGCCATGCCCTCGATAGTGAACGAAGGCAGGCGCGTTATCAATAATATTGAGCGCTCCGCCGCACTGTTCCTGGTGAAGAATATTTTCTCCTTCACGCTCGCGATGATTTCTATGATAGCCATTCTTCCCTACCCGATAACCTCTGCGCAGCTATCCCTCGTCAGCGTGCTCACGATTGGCGCGCCTTCATTTTTCCTCGCGCTGGAGCCGGATTTCAAGCCCATCAAAGGGCGATTTTTGCAAAACGTTTTGCTGCGTGCCTTACCTGCGGGACTCACGGACGTGCTTGTCATTCTTGGCGTTCTCGCGTTCAGCTTTGCCTTCGACATGAAAAGCGACCAAATATCCACGATATGCGCTATCCTTCTCAGTATAGTAGGCATGATGATGCTTTACAGAACCTGCACTCCTTTTACGAAAATGCGTAAGATACTCTATTTTGCAGTTCTCGCCGCGCTTGTGTTCTGTGTTCTGTTCCTGCGTTTTCTGTTCGCGCTCACGCCGCTCAATTACGGCGAGTACCTTGTTTTGATAGTGTTCTCCATTTCGGCGCTGCCGATAATGGACTTCACGACGAAGAGCATCGTTATATTCCGCGAATGGCACGCAAGAAGAAAGAAACTCCGCAAGGCGCATTCGTAAAGCTCGGTTTTCAACAAGCCAAAACAGAAACAAAGGTGATTTCAAGTGTTAAGATTTTACATTGCTCTTTGGGCGGCGAAACTTGCTCAACTCATGCTGCGTCTCCTCGGGAGAAAGGGAACGTATTTTGCAGGTAAGCTCGCGATAAAGCTCTGCCCCGATTTTCTTGGACGCATAGGCCGCCCGAAGACTCTTATCGGTGTCACGGGAACAAACGGCAAAACGACGGTGAGCAACCTTCTTTGCGACGTTTTCGAATTCTGGGGCATTACGCTCGTCAATAACCGCTATGGCTCAAACATTAACGCCGGAGTAGCAAGCGCCCTGATAGAAAACGCGACGCTTGGCGGCAAATGCAAACGCGAGCTCGGAGTGCTTGAAATGGACGAGCGCAGCGCAAAGCTTATTTATCCTTATATCAAACCGGATTACCTCATTATCACGAATCTTTTCCGCGATTCAATGCGCCGCAACGCGCACCCGGAGTATATTTCCGGCCTCCTTTCGGCAAATATCCCGCCGGAAACCAAGCTTATTCTCAACGCCGACGACCTCATCTCTTCCTCCGTCGCGCCGAATAACGAGCGCCGTTACTTCTCCATTTCCCACATTGACGGAGAGCTTCCCTCCCGCGATAACATAGTTATCGACGCGCGCATCTGCCCGAACTGCGCCACGGCGCTGGAATATGACTTCCGCCGTTATAACCATATCGGCAGGGCTCATTGCCCTAAATGCGGCTTCGCCTCCCCTGCGCCAGATTTTGCGCTCAGCTCCGCCGATTTCTCCGCGCGCCGCATGTTTATCAGCGAAGGCGAAGAAAGCTACGAATACAGGCTCATTTCCGATACGGTTTATAATATCTATAATGCTCTCTCAGTCGTCGCCCTTCTGCGGACTATGGGTTACGGCGCGGACAAGATTGCTTCGGCCTTCGAGTCGCTTAAAATCGTCCAGTCACGTTTTTGGGAGGAAAACATTCGCGGCAAACTCCTCACCGTTATCATGGCTAAGGGTCTCAACGCCGTCGCCTGCTCGCGCTCCTTCGACTATGTCGGTGCCGAGCCCGGCAAAAAGAGCGTCGTGCTCATGCTGGACGACGTATTTGACGAAAAGACCTCGTCTGAAAATATCGCGTGGCTCTACGACGCGGATTTTGAATTCCTCGTTTCCCCGGATATTGAGCAAATAGTCACTGTCGGCGTCCGCTCGCTTGACAGCAAAATGCGTTTGCTAATCGCCGGTGTCCCGGAGGAAAAGATAGTCGCCGTGCCTAATGAATGCGACGCAGCCGCTGCCGTGAATATTTCCGACGCAGAAAAGATTTACGTTTTGTATGAGCTCTATCGCTATAATTCTGCCGTAATGGTTCGCAATAAAATAGCCGAGCGCATAGAAAAGGAGGCGTAAACATGACGATAGAATATATTTACCCCGAGATTGCCAACCTTTTCGGAGACTCGGCTAACTTCAAATATCTCAAAAAATCCATCCCCGGCGCGGAATTCATCGAAACGGGCCTGAACGACGTTCCAGCCTTCGCCTCCACCGCTCCCTCGCTCATATACATGGGAGCAATGAGCGAGAATAGCCAAAAGCTCGCCCTGAGCCGCCTCATGCCGCACAAGGAGTGCCTGCGCGAGCTTATAGAGGGCGGAACGCATTTTCTCTTCACCGGCAACAGCTTTGAGCTTTTCGGCAAATACATTGAGCAGAACGGCGAGCGTATTCCCGCGCTTGATATTTTGGATTTTTACGCCGTTTGCGACACGGGTAAGCGTTATAACGGATTTTTTCTCGGAGAACACGGCGGCGAAAAAATAACGGCCTTCAACAGCCGTTTCAGTAACGCCTTCCCCGGCGATGGCGTGCAGGGCTTCGCTAAAGTAATCCGCGGCAGAGGTCTCAACGCCGATTGCACCTACGAGGGCGTAGTGAAGAATAATTTTATCGGGACGTATCTTCTTGGCCCCCTGCTTGTTCAGAACCCTCTGTATATGCGCGCCTTGATGCAGGAACTTGGTTCAGAGCAAGAACCCGCGTTTTTTGCCGCAGGCATGGAAGCTTACGCCAAAAGGCTCGCCGAATTTGAAGATACGAAAAGAGAACTTGACTGATGTATAAATACGCTTTATTTGATTTGGACGGGACGCTTACAAACCCCGAGCTCGGCATAACCACCTGCGTCGCTTATGCGCTGCGGCACTTTGGAATCGAGGTCGAGGATCTGCACACACTGCGCCCGTTCATCGGGCCGCCGCTCGTCGATTCTTTCATGCATTTTTACGGCTTTACAAAGGAAAAGGCTCTTGAAGCGACGCTCAAATACCGTGAGCGTTTTGAAACAATTGGTTTATACGAAAACGAAGCCTACGGCGCAATTTACTGTGTCCTTGACGAGCTTAAACATGCTGGCCTCACTCTCGCGGTCGCTTCCTCAAAGCCGGAGGTTTTTACAAAAAAGATAATCGAATATTTTGGTATGAGCAAATATTTTGCCGCTGTTTGCGGCAGCGAGCTGGACGGCCGCCGCGTCGCCAAGGAGGAAGTCGTCGCCTATGCGCTTGAAAAGTTCGGTTCTCCTGACCCATCCGACGTAATCATGATAGGAGACCGTGAATATGATATAATCGGCGCGCACAAAAACGGTGTCGCCGCTATAGGTGTTCTCTATGGCTTCGGTTCAGAAGAAGAGTTAAGGAACGCTGGAGCAGACAAAATCGCCGCAGTGCCGGAAGAAATCCCTGGAATAATCCTGAACTGACGAAAAAAGTATACTGAACTGACGAAAAATCGTATAATGGTTCTTGACAAGCTACGCTAATATTATTATAATAAATAAGCTTGATTAAATATTGCATCGGGGTGTGGCGAAGCTTGGTATCGCGCTTGGTTCGGGACCAAGAGGCCGCGGGTTCGAATCCCGCCACTCCGACCACGCAAAAAGCCTTGAAATCGGCCAGTTTCGGCGGTTTCGAGGCTTTTTTGTTAGCATCGTGTCAGCACTGTTTTGCGCCCATTTGATCCTCTTTGAACACCAAAATGCTAATGAAAATGCTAACATTTTAGCCTCAATTTTACCGTTAGCATTCTTTCATTACGCCGGAATTTCTTTTGAAAGTTCTGCCGCAATATCAGCTATAAGACGTTTTGCCTGTAGCCCTTTTCCAACTTTTCTTACGTTTTTCAGCATACGAGCTGCCGCATGTTCCTCGCATCCGTACCATTTAGCAAACTCGCGCGTGGTAATCGCTCTCGCTCCACAAAACTCAGCCAGGTCGTTTTCTATTCGTCGCCTGCGCTCGGCGACGGGGTTTGCCAGCTCTCTTACTCTTGGCATTTTATTCCTTCTTTCTTTTCTTAATTGCTTCCAGTAGAGCCGAAGCCTCCGCGATCTTCTCCCTCGAGCTCAGATACCTCGATGAATTCAATCTTCGGCATTTTCTCGATAATGCGGAACTGGCATATTCTGTCGTTTACCTTGATCTCCGTATCGCGCGTCGCAAGCACGGGATATTTCCAGATGTCGTTATTCCCGCTGTAGCTATTATCAATGACAGCCACGCTGTTTGTCTGGATAATACCCCAGGTCTTGTAGCTCGAACTGCGCGGCGCGACATGCGCCTCGTAGCCTTCCGGCAGCTTCATCGAAACACCGAGGGAAATATACCTGCTCTCCCCTTTTTTGAGGCTTACATTTTCCGCAGCGCGCAGGTCTATCCAGTCGCCAAGCTCGATAGCTTCGATTTTCTTAAGTTCGTCGTTATGATACTTAATGAGAATTTCCATGATTACTTTATCTCTCCTTTAAAACTTTGGTCTGAAATTATTTTTGGATTTATATATTAAGAAGCCCATCGTACATATTGATATAAGCACGAGGAAGTCTCCGAAAAGTTCTATGTATGTATTATTCATCAGTTAAACCATTTTATCTGCGTGAGACCGGCGTATCCCTTTTCCCAAATAAACCACGCATACGCAGCGGCGCTACCGTTTTTGCAGTTGTCAAAGTCTCCGTTCTTGCAGCAGGGAATTCTGCCGGAAGCGACATATACTGTTTTCGGAGGATATTTATCGAACAACTCTCTTCTGGATTTTCCTTCAAGAAATTGCAGTCTCAGGAACATCGCAACCTTATGTCCGTTTGTTACGGACTCTATCGCGTGCTCCACGAATTCCTTAGCGTATTTATACGGAGGATTTGTTATAATATCTCCGTCGAACAATATGTCGCTTTTAAGGAAATCTACGCCGGGAGTTCCGTATCCGCGATTTATGAGATCGGTAGAGGTTCCATTGTAGCCTTTTTTATCCAGAACCTCGCTCAAGTGTCCGGCTCCGCAGGCGCATTCCCATACGTTCGGAGAAAACTCCTCTATTTCAAGCAACAGCTCAAGAGCTTTTGGGTCTGTTGCGTAATAATCAAATTCCTCGCGCTCGTCCATCGTGTGATTAGAAGCGCCTATTGTTACAAACATTGAATGGGTCGAATTCTTTATAATAGATCATCCTTCCTTATGTATTATTTACGGGCTATGAGGCACTATTTCCCCTTTAATAAGCGAGGCTTTTATATCTATAAGCCTCTGATTCGTACTGCCTCTGTATGGAAGCGTTATATCGCGTCGCTCCAAAACAAACATACCGTCAACCAAGACGTCACATAATTTTAGAAGCTCCAGCATATTATTATCTGATACTATTTCTTCGTAGGTGAAGCCTGAGTATATCCAGATTGATATGTTTGGAGCTTCTTTTTTTACACGCAGAACGAAAGGCGTCAGTTCTGCGGCGCTGTACATCGGATCGCCGCCGCTGAGAGTTATTCCACTGATAAACGGAGTCTTGCGAATATAATCAATGATTTCGTCCTGTATTTCCGCTGTAAATTCCCGCCCTGCTGTAAAAGAATGTGATGTGGGGTTATGGCAGCCTTTGCAATTATGAAGGCATCCGCTCGTGAAGACCACAACCCTCACGCCTTCGCCGTCAGCAATCGACTCGAAATTGATTCCGGCTATATTCATTCTTACTCCTGTTTTGTAAAATCGGTATATTCGCTATGCTTCACGCGGTCAAGAACCTCCGCTATTTTGCCCTCGTTAAAGTTGCGATAGTCTTCCGAAAGGTAGCCAGTTACACGACGCAAACGCTGGATTTCCGTATTGCCGCATTTCGGGCAGTTATAGTTTATTTCTCCCTGATAGCCGCATTTAAGACAGGTATCAATCGGGAAATTGAAGGCCAGATACGGGATATCCAGGGACATCGCATAGTCTATGATATCCTCTATTGCCTTCTCATTTTGCATAACAGAGCTTTCAAGCTCTACATAGGTGATGCAGCCGCCGGTGGGATATTTACAGAAGGGAGCTTCGAGCTGAAGCTTTTTATAAATCGAAACCTTCTGCCATACAGGAACATGGTGAGAATTCGTTATGTATTCGCGGTCTGTTACTCTCGGAATTACGCCAAATTCACCCTTTAACGCTTTGGCGTATGTGCGGCATAAGTTTTCTGCCATTTTCGACTATATTTTCATCCGTTTTCTCAACGGAGTCTACCCTTTCGCTTTCGCTACTCTACTTTCTTACTAAGATTTCGATAGTCTGTTCACATTTAACTATTACTAATTACCTTAAAATAGAAATCTGAAAATTTACGTTTTGGTTTTCCATGATCTAAATGATATTTTATAACATCAACATCAACGCCTGTTTTATCTCTTGCGTGTTTAATGCTTTCAAATCTTTCGACCATTTCGTCCGAGTCATAGGCATACATTCCTATCGGATTATAAGGGAGGACATCAGGATCATCAATAAATCTGAAATAGTATTTTTTTCTGACAGGTCTTTTATATTTTGCTTGTCTTGATATTGTGCTTAAACTAATACCAGTCTCATTTGCCGCCTCTCTTATACTTCCATATGTTTTTATAAAACTATTTGTTGAGGTCTCATACATAGAAACCGGATTACTTTGACTATCCTCAAATCCACTTGCGTTTTTTGCAAGACCATCATCAAACGCCTTTTGAGTGTTCTCCGATGTCGTAGTCCAATACAGATTATCCACCCTATTGTCATTTTTTATATTGTTTTTATGGCCAACGACTGTATAACCCATCGGATTTGGGATAAAAGCCTCAGCAACAAGTCTATGTACTCTTTTGGATATATTGTGTTTCTCGTTTTTATATTTTATTCCAACATATTTGTATCCATATACCTCTGATAACGATTTCTTTATTAGTTTATGATGCCCATTTCTGTGGTCTATTGCATAAATGCTTCCGTCTACATCTACCCAGTGATCTATAGATCCTTTTACCGGAAGCGCTGTTTTTGGCAGTTCCAATATCATCACCTCTTTTCAATAATATTTCTGGTATATTAGTAATAGTATTTAGCACAGGATTACACTTATCGTGACTCCCCTGTTAGCATATTTCTTAACCGTCATTTCCTACGGCTCCTAAACGTGAAATATACACCCTAAAAGGTTAGATAGATTTTTCATTACACGTTACCGTGCAAGCCCCCGCAGAAAACCCAGGGGTAGCATAACAACTGAAGTTAAGGTCATTACGCTCACTTGCTTCCTTAGCATAATCGGAAATATGTTTAACTACGCTCAACGCAAATTCCCAGACCTTTTCATCCTCGGAATGGTCTTTGCCGAAAAGAGCCTGACACATTTCAGCTATACCGATATATCCGAAGGCCAGAGTTCCGTGTTTCATCGCTTCGTAAATGCCCTTTGCCATAGCCTTATCCGCGTCTGCTATCGTTCCGTTGTTATACATAAACTTTGCGGAAGCAACTGGCTGATTACAGATATGGTAAAAGCGGTCTACGAGCGACATTTCCGTAAGATGGAGCACTTCGTCAAGCTCATCCCAAAAACCTTCGATATCAGGCTCTTCTCTTTCTCCGAGACAGATGCCGTGCTTTATGCCGATTTTCGGCAGATTCATCGTTGTGGGGCAGACATTGCCGCGCCCAACCTTGGAATAACCAAGACCATGACGGTCAAAGCCCAGCATCGTCCTACATCCCATTGCCGCGGATTCCGTGTCAGGATTTCCAGGCTCTTCTATGTTCTGAGAAAAATCGCAGTTGACAATATTCGGATATATACGATGACATAAAGACTTGATAGCAAGCTTCTTAATGTCGTAGTTCGGGTCTCCGGGTTTTGCCGTCACGCCTTTTTTATACTTCAAAATCGAAATCGGGAAAATCGGCGTTTTATGGTACTTTCCTACACCGTCAAGGCTCGACTCCATAAGCCACCGGGAAACCATACGCCCCTCTGTTGATGTATCCGTTCCGAAATTAATCGAGGTGAACGGTATCTGAGAGCCCGCGCGACTTTCGAGAGTGAGCAGGTTATGATAAAGCCCCTGACAGCTCTGCTTGCCTTCGCGTTCCATCATATCCATCGCGTACTGATAAGCCTTTGGATATTTCTTATACTCGGGATCGTCAATCGAACTTTCGTTTGTAAGAGTGCTGTTCTCTGGCAGCACGGCGTTTTCGACATATTTAAGCCCATCCATAAAATGTTTATAAAAGCTCTTTTTTACGAACGGAGCGAGGTCGTAATCGATATGAGCTGTAGCTACCCCTCCGAACTGAACCTGGCTCTGCACCTGAAAAATCACTGCGATAAGCTGACATGCCGTGGAAAAACTGTTCGCGGGGCGAACGTCGCCGTTTCTTGTTGAAAAACCATTCGTCAGAAGGCGGTGCAGGTCGCAGAACAGGCAGTTGTGGCTTCCGATATCGTATTCAGAAAGGTCATGTATGTATATGCGGGATTCCCTGTGAGCCTGCGCTACTTCGGGACGGATAAACACATTGAGGGCGATATCCTTATGAAGCACATTTGCGCTCTCGAACTTTTTGCCGCCGAAAGAAAGTTCGTCCACGTTGGCATTCTGATTCTGGACGTTTTGGCAAAGAAGTATATCCTCTATCCGTTTGTTGATAGCCGTGTTGCGCTGACGCTCCCGGCTGCGCTTTTCCCGGTATGTGATATATTCCTTCGCCGCTTTTTTACAATCGCTTGCCATAAGCTCGCGTTCTACCATATCCTGGATAACTTCGATATCTACAATCTGCGAGCTGTCAGAGCTGTTTGCGATTCTCTCTGCAATTTCACGAGCCACATTCTCTTTGATCTCATCAGTTCTCTGCATGGCTTTAAGTATTGCATTTACGATTTTGTCTGCGTTGAAGGGCTCGATACGCCCGTCTCTTTTTTTGATTTGTGAAATCATTCAACCCCTCCAATTTTTAAAATAATATCATACACTTCGTCCCAGCTTTTTACGCGGGTTATGCCGTTTACTTCCGCGTCATAGGAGAGATTGTGAGTGCGCTCAAAAAGCATTTTGTGTGGACAAATCGCGGTTTTCAGATTATGAACTCCATCATCTATTATTACGTCGCCGGAGATGACGCTCTTATCGTAGGCGATGATTATATCTTTCCAGCTCAGGAATGGGTAGAGAGAAAGAAAGTGTTCTATTTTTGCCGGAAGTCCGATATAATGAGACGCTGTGACCACCCGAACCGTATGCCCGTCTTTTATAATCTGTTTTACCGTTTCCTGTGCTCCGGGAGTTGCTTTCAGGCTGTACCATAAATTAGGGTCACGAAGCGTCGAGAACAGTTCCTCTCTGGATACATTCGGGAAGAAGTTCTCGATATTCCAATCGATTATATCTTCAACGCCGACGTTTGTTCCGAATTTTGTATTCAAAACATTTACCCAGTTTCCGATCAAATCCTGAAGAACGTCATCCATGTCGATAAGTATAGTCAGATGCCTCACGACTTTACCTCCCTATCACGCAGTTCCTTTACGAATGAAGCGATTTCTTTTTTGGAATCCTCCATCAGCTCGTCCCAATCACCGTCATAATTAAAGGTCACATCTCCTCGTTCTATGCGACGAATATACCCGTCAAGCATTGCAAAATCTTTTTCATAACAGTGAAAACTATTAGCTCTGTGGGTGTAAGTTCCAACCTTTACGCCAAGCTCGTCTGCTATTCTTTTCTGCAACATAATAAGAGCGAAAGCATTCATAAACGCTGCCTTACAAGCATCATTTGAGCGGAAAAGCACCTTTAAATGCAGCTTGTTGTCTCTGATGAAAAACTGTAAATGCTGTAAACAAGCGGGGTTTTCATTTCCCTCCGCCGCGTCGTGCCGCCAATCGCGCACGTCTATCACCGCACGGCGCGAGTCCGGGTTGCGGCGCAGCTCGCACAGGATGAAAGGAATTTGTTCTGCCATGCGGGAATGATATGTATAAGCCCAGTTGCCGCGTTCTATCTCAAAATCCAGAATCCCGTCCAGAATTTCCTGACGATATTGTTCCAATTCCCTCGGGGACGCAAGAGACAGCTTAGAAATCATTGGCTCCGCTAAGGGTTCAAGTACACAGAAGGTCATGGAAAGT
>JAEEUX010000133.1 GCA_016290695.1 Oscillospiraceae bacterium | reverse complement strand
AGAAACATCAACGGGTGCAGACGCCCCAAGCGGCGCTTTCGGCGTGGAATTTAAGGCTATGGACTTTGCTTATCCGGAGCGCGACCCGATTTATCGGGATTTCAGCCTCAGCATCGCGCCCGGCGAGAAAATCGCCATCGTCGGAGAAAACGGCGCGGGCAAAACGACGCTCATGAAGCTGCTTCTTCGGCTCTACGACCCTTCCTCCGGCGAAATACGCATAAACGGCCAGCCGCTCGCCTCATACGATATACATAAGCTGCGGGAAAGAATCGGCGTCGCGTTTCAGGAATCCCACTACTATGCGCTTTCCCTGCGGGATAATCTTTCCTTCTACGGTGAAGCGGACGACGAAACGCTGAAAACTGCGCTCAGAAGCGTCGGACTCGGGCAGCTCTGCGAAATGCTTGATACGGAGATGACGCGCGAATACTCGCAGGACGGTATCGTTCTCTCCGGCGGCGAGCGGCAGAAGCTGGCGCTTGCCCGGCTGCTCAGCGCCGACTTCGGTCTTCTTCTGCTTGACGAGCCCTCCTCCGCGCTCGACCCCTTGGCGGAATATGAGCTTATGAAAACCATTCTTTCCCTCGCTGAAAACAAGACGACGATAATGATAGCCCACCGCCTCTCCACCGTCCGCGATATGGACAGGATAATCGTTCTGCGCGAGGGCTGCGCCGTCGAGCAGGGCAGCCATGACGAGCTCATGGCGATGAAGGGCTATTACTATGAAATGTTCACCAAGCAGGGCGAAAACTATCAGTTAAGTTAAAATGATATGTTTGGGAGAATGAACCGATGAAAACAAATATGTCGGGAGGTATAACAAATGCGCGGCAGATTATTCCGCATAAGAAACTATAAGCGCTTCACCGTCATTGTCAGCGCGGCGGGCTTTGTCCTGTTTTTCGCGCTGCTTGCGCTTCTTTTCGCCACGCCCTATCTTAAATGGGCGATAGTCGGCTCGAACAGCGAGCGCTATGAAAGGGACTGGCAGATTTTCATTCCCTCCGATTTCGTCGAGGCGGCGCACTATGCCGCCGAGGATGGGGAGGGCGGCAGCTTCACGGTCTATGTCGCAAGCGACGGTGAATTTTCAAGTCTTATGGGCGGCAAAAGCGGCGATTGGGCGAGTGTCAGCTACCATTCGGGCTACTCGCCCTTTGAGAAGGATAAGCTTATCAAGACCTTCGTGGAGTCCGTCGCGGAGGACCTTGAGGTCGACTCCGACAGCCTCCCGCAATTTGACAGGTCATTTTACTGGAAGCTCCTTTCGCGCGACGAGGGGCGCCTCGCCATCCTCTATTTCCCCGACACAAGGCGCGCCTATTTCGCGGAGAAGTTCAGATAGGCCGCAGCCTTTTTTGAGCTCTTTTGGCCGATCACCGCTTGACATTTTCCGCCATTTAATGCATGATATTGTTATCGCGGTAAGCTATGGCTAATTCTTATGCAGCGCCGCACAATAACAAAAACAGGAGGCAAGGGCATGGACGAACAGAAACTAATTGAAGCATTCAACATGATGTGGGGCAAATACCCCGAGCAGGTGCGCCTTATCCGCAAGGATTTTACGATAATCGCGGGCAACGAGGCGTATCTTAAATTCGGCGGCCCCGTCGGAAGCAGGTGCAACACAGGTGACCCGGCGATGCACAAGGGCTGCCGCGCTGCTGAAGCGCTCAAGGCGAAGGAGGCGCGCAGCGTGGTACACGATTTCCCCGGCGTCTACACCGAGTCGCTTTGGGTACCCGTTTCGGGCGCGGAGGATTATTACATCCACTTCACTAACGGCGGCAACGCAATGTTCGCCAAGCTCGCGGAAAATCAGCAGAAATAAGGCGAATTTCGCGCGTTTTTCTGTGAAGTAATTTTGTTTCACAGCATTGTGATATTTTATTATTTATCAGCATTTCAGCACGCAAGCAAAAATACTTGCGTGCTGTTTTTTGGTTTTTAATGGGATTTTTCAAAGCGTGGCTGTAATCATACGCAAATTTCCCCTATCATTTCTCATCTTCGTGCATAATATTGCAATTTACTTCGTTACAACACACACCCCATGCTGTTAAAATAATAAGAGCGGCCGTGAGCCGCCGGCAAATCTCGCCGTATCATGTTTTTGCTGCTGTCGATGCGCTTTCAGCCGTCGCTGCGGTATTTTTATCTGGAGGCGCTGCAAATGTCCTTGGTGATGGTCGGTGTTGACCATAACAAAGCGGGGCTTGACGTAAGAGGTCTTTTTTCGTTCACGAAGAAAAAGGCCGAGGAAGCCTATTCGATAATCAAAAACATAAAAGGCATAAGCGGCAGCGTCATTCTCTCCACCTGCAACCGCATGGAATGGTGGATAAGCACGGTGGACGGGGCTGAGGTTTCCCCGGCGCACGAGCTTTGCGCCCTACTGGAGCTGGACGAGGTTCAATACTCGCAGTATCTCGTCGAGCGCCGCGACAATGAGGCCGTCAGTCATCTATTCCGCCTCGCTTCTGGGCTTGAATCCAAAATAGTCGGCGAGGATCAGATTCTCACTCAGGTAGGCGACGCGCTCCAGCTTGCCCGCGCCTCCTATGCCGCCGATCACGCGCTTGAGGTTCTTTTCCGCCTTGCGGTGACGGCCGGAAAAAGAGTAAAGACCGAAACAAGACTCTCCACGGCGGACAGTTCCGTTATCCACACGGCGCTGCATATGCTCCGGCGGGAGGGCTTCGGCATCGCGGGGAAAAAATTCCTCGTCATTGGAAACGGCATGATGGGCAGGCTTTCGGCGCAGGCGCTTCTTGAAAGCGGCGCGGACGTAACCGTTACCGTCCGCCAGTACACAAGCGGCGTCGTTGACATACCGCGCGGCTGCAAACGCATAAATTATACCGACAGATATGAGTTCATCCCCGGCTGCGACCTAGTTGTAAGCGCGACGAGCAGCCCGAACTACACTCTTTCCGCGGAAAATCTCGCCCTCCTTGAGATAGACCACCCTATCTGCCTCATAGACCTTGCCGTTCCGCGCGATATAGAGTGCGAGGCAGGCGCGCTGCCGAATTTCGAGCTATATGACATTGACTCATTTAATATAGATATTCAGTCCGAGGTTCTCCGGCAGAACATTTCCAAGGCCGAGCAGATACTCTCCGAGGAAATGGCGGAGTTTTACAACTGGTACGAGGGGCGCGACATAGTCCCTCGCATACAGACGCTGAAGGCGACGGCGGCAAGGGACGTTAACGCGCGTCTCTCCCCGCTCTACCGCGGCTTGGAGGCCGAGCAGAAGGAAACGCTTGAGCGAGAAGTTGACGGCGCGGCTCAGCGCATGATGAACAGGCTTCTTTTCGGCATGAAATCCCGCCTTTCGGAGGCCGTTTTCTCAGAATGTGTCGAAGCTATGGAATTTGTTTTTGAGAATAAATAATCAATAATGTTAAAGGAGAATTGATTATGGATATGCCAATCAGGCCGAGAAGGCTTCGCGCGAGCGAAACTCTCCGCAAAATGGTCAGGGAAACGAGAATGGATGCTTCCACTCTTATTTATCCCCTCTTTTTCATGGACGGGACGAACCGCAAGGAGGAAATAAGCTCCCTCCCCGGCCAGTTCAGATATACCGTGGACCGCGCGAGCGAAATCATGGACGAGATTTCCGAGTCCGGCGTTAAAAGCGTCCTGCTCTTCGGCATCCCCGATAAAAAGGACGAGCTCGGCAGCGGCGCATGGGCACCCGACGGCGCTGTTCAGCGCGCAGTCCGCGCTATAAAGGAAAAATACCCGCAGATTTTCTGCATTACTGACGTATGTATGTGCGAATATACCTCCCAAGGGCATTGCGGCGCTATCGAGGGCTGCGACGTAGATAACGACAAAACGCTGGAGCTGCTTTCCAAGGCGGCGCTCAGCCACGCGCAGGCGGGCGCTGATATGGTCGCCCCCTCCGACATGATGGACGGGCGCGTGGCCGCGATACGCGCCACGCTCGACTCCAACGGCTTTGCAAACACTCCCATCATGTCCTACGCCGTGAAATACGCCTCCGCCTTCTACGGCCCGTTCAGAGAGGCGGCGGACTCCGCCCCCGCCTTCGGTGACAGGCAGAGCTATCAGATGGATATACACAACCGCCGCGAGGGCATGAAGGAGGCGCTTTTAGACGCCGCCGAGGGCGCGGACATCCTCATGGTAAAGCCCGCCATGTCCTATCTCGACATGGTGCGGGAAATAAAGGATGCAACAAATCTCCCCCTCGCCACTTACAGCGTAAGCGGCGAGTACGCCATGGTAAAGGCGGCTGCGGCGAACGGCTGGATAAGCGAGGACAGGATAGTCTGCGAAATGGCGGTCTCCGCCTTCCGCGCGGGCGCTGACCTTTATATAAGCTACTACGCAAAGGAACTGGCTAAGTTCATTAAGGAAGGCAGGATAGGCTGATGGCTTCTTCCGTAGAATTATTTGACCGCGCAAAGGCGCATATCCCCGGCGGCGTGAACAGCCCCGTCCGCGCCTTCGGCAGCGTCGGCATGGCTCCGCGCTTCATCGCCCGCGCAGCAGGCAGCAGAGTGTGGGACGTTGAGGGGCGCGAATACATAGATTTCGTCGGCTCGTGGGGGCCGATGATACTCGGCCACGCGCATCCGGCGGTTCTCGAAGCCGTGGCGAAGGCCGCCGAAAAGGGTCTCAGCTTCGGCGCAGCGACTGAGGCGGAGGTCGAGATGGCGGAGCTTATCTGTTCCGTCGTCCCCGGCATGGAAATGATACGCATGGTAAATTCCGGCACTGAGGCCGTCATGAGCGCCGTTCGCGCGGCGAGGGGCTTTACGAGCCGCGACAAGATAATAAAGTTTTCCGGCTGCTACCACGGGCATAGCGACGCTCTGCTCGTCAAGGCGGGCTCCGGGCTCATGACTCAGGGCATTCCCGGCAGCGCTGGCGTTCCCGCAGGCTGCGCCGAGGATACGCTGACCGCTTCGTATAACGACCTTGAAAGCGTCCGCAGCCTCTTTGCGGCCAACACCGGCGCAGTCGCCGCCGTTATAGTCGAGCCTGTCGGCGCGAATATGGGTGTCGTGCCCCCGGCAGAGGGCTTCCTCACGGGGCTCAGGCAGCTCTGTGACGAAAACGGCGCGCTGCTTATTTTCGACGAAGTGATAACCGGCTTCCGTCTCGCTCTCGGCGGCGCGCAGGAGTATTACGGTGTCAGGGCCGACCTCTGCACCTACGGAAAAATAATCGGCGGCGGAATGCCCGTCGGGGCTTACGGCGGCAGACGCGACGTTATGGGCGTCGTCGCGCCGCTCGGCAGCGTCTATCAGGCAGGCACGCTCAGCGGCAACCCCGTCGCAATGGCGGCAGGCATCGCACAGCTCACGCTTCTGCGCGACACCCCCGATTTTTACAAAAAGCTCAACGAGACTTCCGATAAATTCTTTGCCGAGCTCGGCGGCATATTCGCGAAAGCCGGCATCGCGCGTTGTTTAAACCACGTAGCCTCGCTCGGCTGCGTATTCTTCACGGGTGAAAAGGTAATAGATTATGCCACGGCCCAAACGAGCGACACGGCGCGCTTTGCGGCGTATTTCAAGAAAATGCTCGAGCGCGGCATATATATCGCGCCCTCGCAGTTTGAGGCGCTTTTTATCTCCGGCGCGCACAGCGAAGATGACCTCGCCAAAACGCTCGAGGCCGTGCGGGAGAGTGTGAAATGACTAAGATCAGAGTCGGCAGCAGGGAAAGCAAGCTCGCCGTCGCGCAGAGCATGACGGTGGTGGACTACCTTAAACGCGCCCTTCCCGGCGCGGAGATAGAACTTATCACCATGAAAACCACGGGCGACGTTATCCTCGACCGCACGCTCACCGAGCTCGGCGGCAAGGGGCTTTTCGTCAAGGAACTGGACGCCGCGCTGAGGGACGGCAGAGCTGACCTCACGGTTCACAGTCTCAAGGACGTTCCTATGGAAACGCCGGAGGGCCTCCCGCTCATCGGCTTTTCCAAGCGCGAGGACGCGCGCGACGTTCTCGTTCTGCCCGAGGGCTGCAAGGAGCTCGATTTATCAAAGCCCATCGGCTCGGCAAGTCTCCGCCGCAGCCTCCAGCTCAAGACCATATTCCCCGGCTGCGAAATTCTCCCCGTGCGCGGAAACGTACAGACGCGCCTGAGAAAGCTCGACAGCGGCGAATACGGCGCGCTTGTGCTCGCCGCGGCGGGTCTCAAGCGTTTGGGGCTCGAGGGACGCATAAGCCGCTATTTTGAGCCGGAGGAAATGATTCCCGCGGCGGGTCAGGGCATAATCGCCATTCAGGGCCGCGCGGGCGAGGATTATTCCTACCTCGCTTCTTATCTCGACCCTGATTCCGGCGTTGCCGCAATAGCGGAGCGTGCCTTCACCACGGCGCTCGGCGGCGGCTGTACCTCGCCCGTCTGCGCCCACGCGAAGGTAAACGCGGGGAAGATTTTCCTGCGCGGTCTATATTATAATGAAGCCACAGGCGCTTGCCGCATCGGCACAGCCGAGGGCAGCGCGGGCAATGCCTGCGCAATCGGCATTGAGCTCGCCGAAAAACTTCGCTCTCAAAAGGATTAAACGCGGCGCCGCCGCTTTTGGAGGATATTATTTATGCAAGGTAAAGTATGGCTCGTCGGAGCCGGGCCGGGCGACGCCGGGCTTTTGACGCTTCGCGGCAAAAAGGTTTTGTCCGAGGCCGAGGTCGTCGTATACGACGCGCTCGTCGGCCAGGGCGTTCTGAACCTCATTCCGGACTCCGCGCGCCTCATTTTCGCCGGAAAGCGCGCCGGAAACCATTATCTCAAGCAGGAGGAAACCAACCGCGTTCTTTTAGAGGAAGCTCAGAAGGGCTATCGCGTTGTTCGCCTCAAGGGCGGCGATCCCTTCCTTTTCGGGCGCGGCGGCGAGGAGCTGGAGCTTCTCGTCGCTAACGGCATCCCCTTTGAAATAGTCCCCGGCGTAACGAGCGCCTTCGCGGTTCCGGCCTATAACGGCATCCCGGTCACTCACCGCGACCTCTGCTCCAGCGTCCACGTTATCACGGGCCACCGCCGGAAGGGCGAAGAATACGACATAAACTTCTCCGCCCTTGTAAAAACGGGCGGCACGCTCATTTTTCTCATGGGCATCTCCGCTCTCCCCGCTATATGCGCGGGACTCCT
>JAEEUX010000132.1 GCA_016290695.1 Oscillospiraceae bacterium | reverse complement strand
TGAAGGCCGGCGAGCAGGACGACGGTGGGGGATTTGGGAGAGATGTTGAGTTTGGAAGAATCGCTGCCCATCATCGCGGTCAGCTCTTCGTTGACGATTTTTATAACCATCTGCGCCGGGGTGAGGCTTTCAAGAACGTCTGTTCCAACGGCGCGCTCGCTCACTCTCGCGACGAAATCCTTAACTACCTTGAAGTTGACGTCCGCCTCCAAAAGGGCAAGACGAACGTCTCTCATCGCTTCCTTTATGTCGGCCTCGGTGAGACGACCCTTACTGCGAAGCTTTTTAAAGGTTGCAGACAGCTTTTCGGTTAAACTTTCAAATGCCATTGGTGCCCTCCGGCTATTCCTTCATTGTTTGGAGCCTGTCATAAATGGAATTGCAGAGCTCCAAAAGACGGCCGTTTTTGAAACGGGAGGCGTTAATCTGAGCAATCTCCGTAACGTCCCGTTCAAGAGAGGCAATATCATTCAGAAGCTCCATGTGCTTGCGGACGAAGCCCGTCTTTTTCTCAAGCTCTTCAAGCGTATTTTCCGAGCGGACGATAATATCGCGCACTCCCTGACGGCTTATCCCGTCGTTTTCCGCAATTTCTGAAAGAGAAAGATTTTCGGAGTAGTAAAGCTCGAAATACTGCTTCTGCTTATCCGTAAGCATATCGCCGTAAAAATCGAAGAGAATGGCCATGCGGACATTCTTTTCCACGAAAACCCCTCCCTTGAAGAAGTGTAAAGCGTTTTTGCCTTACTTATGAGAGTTTACATTAATTCTTCTCCCGTGTCAAGGAAAATCTTCAAAAAAGTAAGGGAAAATTCCTTTACACTTCCGCTAAACGCAATTATTCCCTACATTGCGTAGGGAATAATTTGCGCAGGCAAAGAGCAAGATAAGTTTAAATATGTATTTCCGGAGGTGTTCACGGATGAAAAACGATTGCGGGAGCATTCGGAAAAGCAGAAAAAAGTTTCGCCGCGCCCTAAAAGCCCTTGAAGCAAAGCCTAATTCGGGCGGAGCGACGGCGTGGCTTCTTGATAACGCCTGGCTCGTCGAAAAGGAAGCGCTTGCGGCGCAGGATGAGTTGAAAAGAGACGGCGGCGAGCTCGGAGAAGCCTGTGAGCTCGCTCGAAAGCTTTCGTGCAGGCAGGGCGAAGCGCTTGACACGGATTCACTTCGCGCGTTTTTAAAGGATGAGGGGCGCGAGCGGCAGCTTACGGAGCCTGAGCTTATGCTGTTCCCGGCGCTTCTGAAGGCGGCGTTTATTGAGCGCGCAGCCCGCCTCGCTTCAAGGCTCGGCACGGGCGAGGCTGAGCCCGGCGACTATGCCAAAAACGAAAATGAGGCCGCGAGGATAATAGCTTCTCTGCGCTTCCTTTCCGAGGAAGAGCTTGGCGGCGTGACTGAAGAGTGCAGCGTCGTTCACGCGCTCTTTTCGGAATACGACCCATCCGGCTATGGAAATACGGACAAAAAGGGTAGGGCTGAGCTGAGATATGCGCTCTATCAAGCCGCGCGGCGAAACCGAATAAGCGAAGAAGCGGCGGCAAAAAGCGTTATATCACTCAGCCTTCGGCACGGGGAGAGCCTGTGGTATTACGTTTTCGATAAACCGCTCGGGAAGGACACGGAGAAGGGTTTAGAGCTCTTTTTCGCATTCCCGGCGCTGTTTGCCGCGCTCGTCACGATTACGCTCGTTTGGATATACGGCGCGGCGCTTCCGGCGCTTGTGTCGCTTTTTCCGGCGCTGGAAACGGCAAGCGTAGTCTATGCCTTTGCGCTTTTGCGGACAAAGCGCGGGCGGTATATGCCGCGGCTCGTGATGGAGGGCGGCGTTTCTGACGACGCAAAAACCGTATGCGCGCTCGTCGTGCTGCTGCGTTCGGAGACGGGGGCGCGGAAATACGCCTCGGAGCTTGAAAAGATTATGCTTACGAACCGCGATTGCGGGAAAAACATGAGTTATGCTCTGCTTGCCGACCTCGCGGAAGCTCAGACGGCAAGAACAGAGAGCGACGAGGCCATTATAAGTTCCGTGAAGGATGCGATAGACGCCCTGAACGCAAAATACGGCGGAGCCTTCGCGCTTGCCCTGCGTGAAAGAAAATACTGTGCGGCGGACAGAGTTTGGCGCGGGGAGGAACGCAAACGCGGCGCGATAGAAGCGCTCGCCGCACTTGCCCGCGGCGAAAAAAGCCCGCTCAAAATCCTGTCCGGCGCGCGGGAAAGACTCCTGGGAGCGGAGTATATTATTACGCTGGACGCCGACACGCGCCCGGAACCGGGCGGGCTCCTGCGCCTCGTGGAGACTATTTCGCATCCGGCGAACCGCCCGGAGGCGGACAGCGAAAACCACAGGATGATACGCGGCTGCGGCGTTATTCAGCCGGCTCTTTGCTGCGATAGCGACAGCGCGGCAAAGAGCGTCTTTGCCGCCGTATACTCCGGCGGCGCGGGCTTCGGTTTTTACGGAGAAGCCTCTTCAGAGCTTTATGAGACGCTTTTTCACAGGGGCAGCTACACGGGCAAGGGCATAGTCTCCGTCGCGGCGATGGGGGCCTGTCTTTCCGGCAGAATTTCGCCGAATACGCTCCTTTCACATGATCTCGTCGAAGGGGAATATCTGAACAGCGCCCGTTCCGCCGAAACCGAGTTCAGCGAGAGCTTCCCGGAGGGGACGGCGGCGTATTTTTCGCGCCTTGAACGCTGGACGCGAGGCGACTGGCAGACTATCCCGTGGCTGGGCAAAACCGTTCGGAACGCTGCCGGAGAGGAATGCGACAACCCGATTGGACTTGTTGGCAAAATCAAAATTCTCGATAATCTGCGCCGCAGCCTCACTTACCCAATGATTGCGCTCGCCTTCGCGCTCTCCGCTTTTTTCGGCGGCGCGTGGGATATCGCGGCGACTATCGGCGCGGCGGCGCTCGCGGGCGAGCTTATCTGCTCGGCGCTTTGCGCTTTGTTTAACCCGAGCAGGCTCGTCCGCGTAAGTTATCGCCGCAAAAGGATAGCTGACGAGAGGGCCGCGATACCGCGCCTTTTCCTGCGCCTTGCGCTGCTTCCACATGAAGCGGCGACGCTTTTCTGCGCGGCTGTGAGGGGCGTTTACCGCCTCAGAGTCTCGCGGCGCGGGCTCCTTGACTGGACTACCGCCGAGGAAAACGCGGAGAGCGGGGCGGAAGGGCTGCTGTCGTATTATCTCAGGATGCCGTCCTGCCCGGTTTTCGGCGTGATAGCTATGTTGTCCCCGTCGATTATCTGGAAGGCCGCCGGAGTTTTGTGGCTTACCGCGCCCGCTCTGAGCTTTGCCCTTGACAGGCTTCGCCCGAGAAAACGCCGCCTTGCCAAAAGAAGCGCGGGGGAGCTCGTCACAGCATCGGGGGAAATCTGGAAGTATTTCAGCGAAAACCTTACCGCAGAGCGGAATTTCCTTCCGCCGGACAATATCCGCACGGAACCGAAGCTCGTTACAGCCGAAAGAAGCTCGCCCACAAATATCGGGCTTGCGCTCGTTTCCTGCGTTTCGGCATACGAGCTCGGCCTTTGCGGGCGAAGCGAAGCCCTTGAAACCATACGCGGCATCATTTCGACGCTGGAAAAAATACCGAAGTGGCGCGGCCTCCTTTATAACTGGTACGATATCAGAACCCTGCTTCCGCTGCACCCGTTTTACGTTTCAAGCGTAGACTGCGGAAACTACGCGGCCTGCCTCAGCGCCGTGAAAGGCTTCCTTGAACGCTGCGGAGAAGCCGGGACGCAGTCGCGCGTTGAGGCGCTTTTGGAGGAATGCCGGCTTGACCTCCTTTTCGACGAAAAGAAGATGCTGTTTTATATCGGAATAAACACCGAGCAGGGCGAAGCGTCAGACTCGCATTACGACCTTTACGCCAGCGAGGCGCTGATTCTGAGCTATTACGCTTCGGCAAAGGGCTGCGCCCCGGCGGAGCATTGGCGGCGCCTTGCAAGAACCGTTGTTTCCGCGAGGGGAGACTGCGGAGTCGCGTCATGGAGCGGGACGATGTTTGAATATTTCATGCCGTATATTTTCCTTCCCGCGCGGCGTGGGACCATGTACGACGAAACGCTCCTGTTCTGCCTTGAGCAGCAGATAAAGGACGGCAGACTCAGCGGCGTCTGGGGAAAATCCGAAAGCGCATACCGCTCCTTCGACAGAGCGGGGGATTACCGCTACAAGGCAAACGGAGTAAACGCCCTCGCACTCAAAAGAAATTCGTCGGACGAAAACGTGATATCGCCGTATTCGAGCTTCCTTGCCCTTGAATATGGCGGCGAGAAGGCGATGAAAAACCTGCGCCGCCTCGCAAAGCGCCGCATGAAGGGCAAATACGGCTACTATGAGGCGCTCGACCTCACCCGTGGGCGCGACGAAACGGGCCGAGGGAAAAGCGTGAAATGCTTCATGGCGCACCACCTCGGAATGAGCCTCGCGGCGGCGGCAAACGCGCTCTGCGGCGGCGTGATAAGAGAGTATTTCCTCTCCGACGCTGAGCTTCGCGCATATTTGCCGCTCGTGAAGGAGCGCCCGCCCGTGGGGAGGCTTGCCGCGCGCAAAAACGAGACGCTTTACGCCTCGGTGAAAGCGCCGGAGGAGCTTGAAAACGAAGAATTAACCGGGGAAGCGGTGTTTGAGGGGAAGTGCCGCGTGTTTGGAAACGGAGTTTACACCGTGCTCGTTTCGTCGCTCGGAGCCTCGCGCTCAATGTGTATGGGGCGCGTCCTTGCGCCGTTTTCAGCGCGGCCCGGCGGCGAGGGAATCGGCGTCTTTGCCTATGAAAACGGCTCGGTTTATCCGCTTCAGCCCGCGCCGGAATATAGGCGCGGCATGCGTTACCGCGTGCTTTTTGCTTCCGACAGGTGCCTTATCAGCTCGCAGGCGGGGGAATTGAAGTTTGAAAACGAAATCTCCGTTTCCGCCTCGCAAGGCGGCGAAATGCGCCGCGTCCGCGTGAAGAACCGTTCCCGGGAGACTAAAACGGCGGAAATCGCGCTCTATGTCCGGCCTGCGTTGTGTTCCGAGCAGGATTATGAGGCGCACCCGGCCTTCAACGAGCTCTGTATGGAAACGGATTACCGCGCGGGGGCTTTGAGCGTAACGCGCCGCGCCGACGGCTTCACGGCTGCCTTTAGCTGCAGCGAGAAGTACTCTTTTGATACCTTTGAGGAACGCTGCCTCGGACGTGGCGGGCTAAAACGGCTCGCGGAGGGTCTTGAACGGGAGGCTGCGTACAGCATCGGAGCGGCGCTCAAGCCCTGCGTCCTTATGCGCGTGAAGCTTACCGTTCCCGCAGGCGAGACTAAGGAGCTGCGCTTCGGAATTTCCATGGCGGGAAGCCGCGATATAGCGGAGCGCAGCGCAAAGGAACTCGCCTCGGGAGACTGCCGCCGCGCCGCAATAGTCCGCCTCGGCGCGGAAAAGCTGTCTATGAGCGCGGCGGAGCTGGACGCTGCTTTCGGAGCCGTGCGCTCGGCTGTTTACTCGACGAATCGTGCCGACGAAGCCTTCGTTTCGGAATACGGGGAAGGCAGACGTGCGCTTTGGCGCTTCGGCATATCGGGCGACATCCCCGTGTTTTACGCGCGAGTGAGCGCCGGAGAAACAAAGAAAACCCGCTCGCTTGTTAAGCTCCAGCGCTTCCTTACTCTATGCGGCTATGCCTGCGACCTTGCTCTTGCGATAGACGACGGAGGCGATTATTACGCGCCCGCGCGGACGATGATTTGCCTTGCGGAGATTGAAAACGCCTGCGGCGACAGCGTATGCGCCGGAGGCGGAGTGTTTATCTGCGAGGGCGGGGAAGAAGATATGAACGCCCTCCGCGCAGCCTGCGACGCTATTTTGGATGAGGGGACGCAGAGCTCGTATTCGGCGCAGGAAGCATCGTTTTTTACAAAGCCTGCCTCCCGGACTCTCGAAGCCGTGCGCGGAAGCTTTGCTGAGGACGGCGCTTATGTTTTTTCAATTCCGGGAAAACTGACGGGTGCCGTTTGGTCCAGTATTCTGACAAACGGGCGCATCGGATTCATAGCGATGGACTGCGGCTTGGGCGAAATGTGGCTCGTCAACGCGCGCGAAAGGCGCATAACTCCGTGGACGAACGATTACCTTGCAGACTCGGGCGGCGAAACGCTTGAACTCGAATACAAGGGTGAAAAATACTCGCTTTTCGCCGCAAATGACGCTCTGCCTTGCTGTGTCCGCTTCGGATTCGGTTATGCTGATTATGAAAAACAGCTTCCCGGCGGAGAAATGGTGAGAACAAGGATTTTCATGCACCCGGAGCTCGACGCGAGAATAATGATAATAAACGCGCCCGCGGGCAGACTCATACACAGCTTCCGTATTCTTCTCGGCGAAAACGAGCAGGACTCGGACTATGTCTCCGCGCGTGTCTCTGAGGGCGTATTCTACGCATCAAGCTCCGGCGGGAAAATGAAGGAAAGCTTCTGCCAGGCGTCTAACGTCGTATTACAGCGCGAAAGCGATGAACGCGGCGTTTGCAGGCTTGAATACCCCAGCGCGGCGGCGAATGTAATCGTGAGCGGGACGGAAAACGCGGGGAGCATTGTCGCGCTCGCTTCGCCCGAGGCGGCGGAAACGGCGCTTGCAAAGACTAAGGAGCTTTGGAACGAAGTGAGCGGCTGCGTAAAGATTTTTACGCCCTGCCGCGAGCTTGACGACTATATAAACGGCTGGGCCGTCTATCAGACGCTTGCCTGCCGCATAATGGGCCGCTGTTCCGTTTACCAAAGCGGCGGCGCTTTCGGGTTTCGTGACCAGCTTCAGGACGCCTCCTCTCTTTGCATGCTTATGCCGGAACTCACGCGCTCGCAGATAATCCTTGCCGCGCGGCACCAGTATCTTGAGGGCGACGTTCAGCATTGGTGGCATCCGGGCGGAGACGGGCCGGACAAGGGCGTCAGGACTCGCTGCAGCGACGATTTGCTGTGGCTGCCATATGCACTTGCCCGATATGTAAGTCTCACAGGCGACGAGAGTATTCTTTTTGAAAAGGCAGAGTATTTAAAATCAGCTCCGCTTTTGCTTCATGAAAAGGACCGGTATGAGCAGCCCGAACGGACAGAAGCGGAGGAAACGATACTTGAGCATGCGGTAAAAGCCGCCGAAACGGTGCTATCGCGCGGAAAAGGGGCGCACGGACTGCTGCTTT
>JAEEUX010000131.1 GCA_016290695.1 Oscillospiraceae bacterium | reverse complement strand
GCGCGCCCTTTGCCGCGCCGTCGAAATTATACGCGGTTGTTTCGATGTAATCAAGGACGGTTTCGCGCCGTCTCTTGCCGGAAAACCATGTGTATGCGCCGAGAAGGATAACGGCTCCCGCCTCTGAGAGCGCAAGGATATACTGCTTCATTATGGCTGCGACGATGGCGAATATAACGAGGACGATATAAAAAAGCCGCGACGAGGGCTGGATGATTCTTGAAAGCTCGCGTCTGTTCCTCAAAGCCTTACACCTCCGATATCTTCCGCAATTTGGCGCGGTTATTCGGGCAGGGCCTATGCAGTCTCGCCCTAATTTATACATTATACTAAACAAAATTAATTTTCTCAATAAGTAATTTATAAAAAACCGAAATAATACAATAAAAACACAATAATAAAGCTCAGAAAGGACAGAATATGAACGCTGTTATTCTTGCCGGAGGCATGGGGACGCGGCTTCACCCGCTGAGCATCAAAAGGCCAAAGCCCATGCTCCCATTTTTTGACGCGCCTCTTTTGGAGCATATCATTCTAAGCCTGAAAAGCAACGGTTTTTCGGATATCTGCATCTGTCTTTGCCATATGCCGGAGCTTGTGCGCGATTATTTCGGCGGCGGAGAAAGACTCGGCGTAAGGATAGAATACCGCCTTGAAGCCGAGCCGCGCGGGACGGCGGGCGCGGTAAAGCTATGCGAGGATTTTATAGGCGGCGAAGATTTTCTCGTTATGAGCGGCGACGCCGTTTCTTCGCTGGATCTCGCTTCGCTCATGCTGAGGCATCGCGAGGCCGGGGCGGAGCTGAGCATAGCGCTTTACGCCTGCCGGGACGTTTCGGAATACGGCGCCGTATACTGCGGCGGCGACGGGCGCGTTTTGCAGATAAACGAAAAAAGCGCCCCAGAATGCGCCTATTCGCAGCTTGCAAGCACGGGGATATACGCCGTCTCCACCTCTGTTCTGAAGGCTGTTCCCGAGGGCTGCGCCTGCGATTTTGCTTCCGAGCTTTTTCCCCGGCTCATAAGTGCGGGACGCCCTGTTTACGGCTTTTGTCTCCCGGGCTGCTGGTTCGACGTCGGCAGCCCGAGCTCTTACCGCGCGGCGGCGCTCTATGCGCTTTCGCATGATGAAATACTTATCTCCGCGCGGGGTCGCGTTCGCGGGCAAGGAAGCGAAGCGAGCTATGTTTCGTCCGAAGCAAAGCTCGGCGAGGGCGCGGTTATCGCGCCCGGCTGTGTGATATGCGGGGCGAGCGAGCTTGGCCCCGGCGCTTTTCTGCGCGGCAGCGTAGTGTGCTCCGCACAGATAGGCGAGGCGGCGGTGGTGTGCGGTTCGGTGCTGTTTCCGGGCAGCAGCGTCGGCGCGGGCTGCGCGATTGGCGAAGGCTGCGTCGTCGCGGACGGCGCCGTTATCGGCTGCGGCAGCGTTCTCGAACGAGGCAGTGTCGTATACCCCGATATGAGCTTTCCGCCCTCAAGTCACGCCAGCGGGCGCTTTTACGGCGAGGAAACGGCGTCGCTGCGCTTTGACAGCTCTGCGACGATCCGCTGCGCCGTCTCGGAGATTTCCCCCGCCGCGGCGCTTTCCATGGGCTGTGCGGCGGGAAAGGCGGGTTCCGTATGCGCGGCCTTCTCCGGCGGAGCATATGCGCGGGTGCTGAGCGAAGCGTATTTGAGCGGCGCTGCCGCCGCAGGAGCGCGGGCGATTCTTTTAGACGCGAAAACGCCCGCCTCCGCCGCCTTTGCCGCGATTGCCTACGGCGCGGGAAGCTGCGCTTACTTCTCTCAGACAGGAGGCAGACTTGAGCTGCGCGTTTACTCCGGCTCGGGGCTCAGCGCCGAACGCTCATTTCTTCGCAAGCTGGAAAAGGCGGCTTCCTCCCCCGCTCTCTCCCGCTCAGACAGCACGAAATACGGAGATATAATCCAAATCGGAAGCTGCCCGGAGCTTTACGTTTCCGCAATAAAAAAGCTCTATGCCGGCGGAAGCTGCCGTATAAGGCTTCATGATACCGGCGCTTCCGCTGCGTTTTTGCACACCGCTCTTGAAAGCTGCGGCCTTATTCTCAGCGACGCTCCCGGCTGCGCCGAATTCAGGCTTTTGCCCGACGGCAGCGAGCTGAGCGCAGCCGACGAAAACGGTCTCCCGATAGAGCGCGACGCCATTGCGACGCTCGCCGCCTTCTCGCTGTTTCATCTCGGGCGGCAGGAGTTCGCCGTGCCCTACGGTTTTCCCGAGGGCGCCGCGGGAATTCTCTCCGACGCCGGAGCGCAGATTTTTCGCCTTCGGCGTGACGGAGCTGCCGCCGAACGCTGTTTTTCCGCGCTTCCATGGTGCTTCGACGGCTGTTTCACCGCCGCCGCAATTATTTTCCTTATGGCTCGCGAGGGCAAAACGCTCGCCGAACTGTGCGGTGAAACGCCGCAAACCGCGCGGATAACGCGAAACTATAAAGCAAGAGGCAGCAGGCAGGATATCTACCACGCGCTTGAAGGGCGCTTCGACGCTTCCGAGCGCATATTCGGGCTAAAGCTCCGCTGTACTCTCGGCTGGGCCCACATTCTCCCCCTCCCCGGAAACGAATACCGTGTCTGTTCCGAAGCCAAGAGTGAGGAAGAAGCCTTCCTTATAAACTCCCGCTGCGGTGAAATAATCGAATGTGCATAGTTCGTCCGTTCATTCGTCAATAAAAAACATGCCGCGCAGAGGCTTCCGTTTCAGGCCTCTGCGCGGTTTTGTTATTCTTTCTGCTCGGATATTTTTACGCCCATTCCGTTTACGGCTATGTCGTTGGAAACCGGGATAAGTATGTACTTTCTGCCGTTTATCACCCGCGTCTCGACAAGATAGCTGTAATCCGGCTCGACGGATATCTTCACGCCCTCCATGACTATGTCGAAGCGCTTGCTTTCAATGATATTCTTCGGGTCAAGCGCGGCGTTTTCGCCGAACTGCTCGTCACAGCGCGCCTTGAAGGCGTTTATTTTTTCTTCGTCTATGCCGTTTTCCCGCAGTATCTCCGCGACTTCGCCGGCGCTTATTTCGAGGGGTTCGGGATCCTTGAGTTCGGCGTGCTCGGTTATTTTCGCGTTTATCTGCTCATGCACCGCCTGAACTATCTCCATGCTGCATTCGGCTTCGAGCGACTCGGCAAGCGCCGTCTGGAAAGCGTCGTGCTGCTCCTGCGAGGACATCGGCGGCACCGTGTGAAAAACAGCGTCTATAAATTCGCCGTGGATCTCCTGTGCCTTGCGCGAATAATAAAGCGCGCGGTGGATGTTGGCCTGCCTGTCGTCAAAGGACGGGAACATAAAGCCCATCTGCGGCGGCGTTATCACCTGTCCGGCGGCGATGCCGTGAAACTCGTTTTCCTCCGCGAAAAACTGGAGCGCCACAGTGGAGTTTTTCACCGGGCAAACACAGCAGATGAAGTATTTGAACACGCTGTCCGAGGCGTCCGCCTGCGATGAGCCGTCCTTCCCGCGGTAGGGTACGTCATAGCTATCCGACGCGAGCAGGATAACGTAGTTTTCCTTTTCAACGCTGACGTTCTCTATTATACGCTGATACAGAGCTTCCCGCGCCTCGCTGTCCTTCAGCTCAGACGAGCGCAGCGCGCAAAGGAGCTTGTGCTCCTCACCCTGCATGACCTGTTGGGTCGAAAACTCTATGTTCAAAAGGTTTTTCCCGAGCGCGCCGGAAAGCGTCTTTTTAAGTATGCCGAGATACATTTCGGCTTCCTCCTGCGGCATTATGCCGAGAGAGCTGTCTATATAAGAAATTATCTGGCCGTTGCCGTTAACGTAGCAGCCGTAGACCTTGGATATGGCGCTTCTGTCATAGCGGAAACGGCGGCGTATTTCATTAAGTTCCTTCTGATTCATTATACTTGTCTCGCTTTCTTAAGTAGTGCGGAAAAAAGTATAGCACAAAACGCCGGGGTTATTCAATCGGAAAAAGCGGATTTTATAATCTCAACCTGTTCAAGCGTCGTTTTTGAAAGTCTTTCGGGATAATAGATGATATTCACGGACATTCTTTTGGATAACGGCATATATTCAAGGAGCCCGTTATAGGCTTCGCTGTCCCAATCGCTGAAAAACATTATGCTCTTCCCCTCCGCCGTTTCAAAAAGCGCGGAGGCAGGCTGGCTCACCGCCCTTATCTTCGGCTGGAAGCCGTATTCGGCGCAAACCTCCGATATTAGCGCGCTCAGCCGCCGGGAAACGTTGGAATCATACAAAACAAAACTTGTCTCCGAAAAATCCGCCGGGGTCTTCGCCTCGGGAAAGTGCTCCCGTGAAAAGAGGATGCCGCAGCCCGTGTCGGTAAGATAATCCACAGCCGGACCGTTTATCGCAATGTAATTGAATTCATGCGCCGCGACGATGTCAAACCAGCCGTTATCCAGACGCGACAGCAGCTCCGGCATGCGGTACGGCTCCACGGTAAAGCGAAGACCGGGAAACGCTTTTTCGAGCGCATGACTTATGGCGTTTATAAAAAATCTCGGGTTCCATATTTCGGGGCAGCCTATGCGCAGGAGCTTACCGGAGGAGCTGTTCACGCGGTATATTTCCTCAAGCGTATCGTTATATTCCTTCTGGACGTTCTTGAGGAATTCATACATGAGCTTCCCCGCCTCAGTTACGGTAAGCTCGCCGCCCGAACGGTCAAAGAGCTTAAAGCCAAGCTCCTCTTCAAGCTTTGAAATATGCCTGCTTATAGCGGGCTGAGAGATGTAAAGCTCATTTGCTGCGCGCGTGAAGCTGTGCAGGCGGATAACGGAGAAGAAGCAGTCTATCTGTGTTTTTGTCATTTTATGCAGCCTCCGGGGACTTGAAAATTCATTATAACCTTTTGGTTATAGATATTTTACCATATCTATATTTGATTTTCAAAGACATTTATGGTTAAATTAATAAGAAAGAAATAATTTTTTCACAGTTTGCAGTAAGTTCGCAGTAATTGCGCCGGATTTGCCTTTGCCGGGCAGCTACGACGCATGCTGTGCAGATAAGACACCATCATAATTCAGGCGTTATGCCTGACTAATCACAAAAAGGAGTGACTCGGATGATCAACACCAAGCACAAAATCGAATTTGACGCCGAAAAATGCGTCGGATGCCAGCAGTGCTACAAATCCTGCTTCGTTGATGTTATCAGATGGGACAAGGAAGCTAAGAAGCCCGTCTTCAAGTATGTTGAAGACTGCGAGCATTGCTTCTACTGCCAGTCTGTATGCAAGAAGGACGCGATAAAGGTCGTCCCCGACTATTCAAGCGAGCATCTAATGCAGTCGTTTGAAGCTTATAAGTGAGGTGAGTGAACAATGAAAACCATAAATAAACTTCAAAGTGACGTATTGATTATCGGCGGCGGTATCGGCGGACTTGCCTGCGCCGCGTCTCTCAAGGAGCATAACCCCGAGCTCGACGTTCTGGTTGTTGAAAAGAACTTCGCCGGTTATTCCGGCAAGGCCAACCGCGGCGGCGGCGTTTTGCAGTATTTTGACCTTAACCGCATCGATCCCGCCGAGTTCGCCGTTTTCCACGCTAACGCCATCGGCGCCTTCCTCGGCGACCAGGAGCTTATGATGAAGTACGTTTCCATGAACACGGAAATGCTTGATAAGCTCGCCTCCTGGGGCGTAAACCTCCCCAAGAACGATGACGGGACCTATCACGTTATGCCCACCGGCCCGATGACCGCGATGATCTGCGTCGACCTCGACATAACCCTCAAGGTTCGCAAGTACGCGGAAAAACTCGGCGTCCGCTTCATCGACAAGACCGCTCTTGCCGAGCTTTATAAGGACGGCGACCATATCTCCGGCGCGCTCGTTTACAGCATTCTCGACGGCGAGCTCAGCCTCATAAACGCAAAGCGCATCGTCCTCGCCACCGGCAGCCAGAACTACCGCATCGGCTCCATGTGGAGCAGCGGCAGAGGCGACGGTATCGCCGCGGCTTACAGAGCGGGCGCAGCAATGCGCAATGCCGAGTTCGGCAACTTCGCGCAGCTCGCGAAGGTAAAGAGCCACAACGAAATAGTTTTCGGCGAAAACTTCATGTATAACGCTAAGAACGAGTTCATCACCAAGAACTTCCGCGAATTCCGCGAAACCGATATAAACAGCAACGCCATCCGCGAGTGGTATACCCAAATGACCGCCGGAAACGGCCCCATCCACCTCGATTTCGGCCCCCAGGGCGGCGACGATGGTGCGCTTGAGCGTCTCTGGAACCGTCCCTACGGACACAAGTTCCGCGTACTTAACGACGAAAGCGGCAACGCCGTCGATACCGATCTCGAGATCTGCCCGATGTTCATCGGCGAGCAGTCCCCCATCATGGTCGGCCATGATATGCAGACCACAATCCCCGGCCTTTACGCCGTCGGCGACTGCTGCTACAGCGGTTCCGGCCTTGCCGGCGCCGTCCCTGCGCCTCCGGGAAGAAACCGCGGCTCGGGCATCCTCAACGCCGTGTTTGACGCTCTTGTCTGCGGCGAGGCCATCGGCACGCAGAAGATTGAAGCCTCCTTCGGCGCCATCTCCGACGCTGCCGTCGAGAAAGACGTTAACGCTCTCTTCGCTCCGCTGGACAAGGCGGACGGCGTAAGTCCCGTGAAGGTCATCGAGTTCGTCCAGAAGGCTATGGCTCCCGTTGAGCTGAGCGTCTGGATGCACAAAGACCGCATGGACAAGGCTATGGGCTTTGTAAACGAAGCCAAGAAGCTCGTCCCGCAGATGAAGGCCAAGGACTGGCACGAGCTGCTTAACTGCCGCGAGGCCGAGGCTATGGTTCTCTCCGCCGAGATGCACTACAAGGCTTCCGAAATGCGCAAGGAGTCCAGAGGCTGGTTCCTGCGTGAGGATTATCCCGAAATGGATAACAAAAACTGGCTCAAATGGATCATCGTCGAGAACAAGGGCGGCGATATGACGCTCTCCACCATGGACGTTCCCATCGCCGGATGGCCCGCGCAGCCGCAGAACTGAGGAGGTAACGAATAATGGTTCCTGTTACCGAAGAAGAGAAGAAATCCCCTCTTTATAAATACTTCACGCTCGACATGGTAGACGCGCCCGCCGAGAAATACGCTCAGGACGAACACCCCATGCACCCGAAGGTCGCGCTCTCCCCCGTCGATTTGAACAAGCCCTTCGACCCCGCCTAGCTCCCCCGCGACCCTCCCT
>JAEEUX010000130.1 GCA_016290695.1 Oscillospiraceae bacterium | reverse complement strand
CGATATCCTCAAGTACGGCATTATACCAGAGCTTGTCGGCCGTCTCCCCGTTATTACGCCGCTCCACAGTCTCGGCAGAGAGGATCTTGTGCGTATCCTTACCGAGCCGAAGAACGCTATAGTCAAGCAGTATCAGACCATGCTCGGCTTCGATAACGTAGACCTTGAGTTTACGCAGGACGCGCTGGAAGCTGTCGCGGACAAGGCGATAGAGATGAATATCGGCGCGCGAGGTCTCCGCAGCATAATGGAGAGCATAATGACAGATATCATGTATTCCGTCCCGTCCGATGAAACGATTGAAAAAATCGTTATTAACGCCGCTTGCGTTAACGGAACGGAAAAGCCGGACATTATCCACAGAGATTCACTGCAAAGTCCGGCAATATAAGTTCTGCCCCAAAAATATATATTGGCAGCGCCGCAGGAGCGGCAGGCATTCGTCCTGCCTGAGGCTGCTCGGCGCTGCTTTGTTATTCTGAGGTTTTCTGCATGGAGAGTAAAATAAATTATTTCCCGTCGGAGCAAAAGCTCCTGCCGATGATAGCCCTGCGCGGCATATCGGCATTCCCGGAAACAATACTCAATTTTGACGTTGAGAGAAAAAAGTCAATAGCAGCGCTCGAAAAGGCAATGGAGGAGGACCGAAGCATTTTCCTCGTCGCCCAGCGCGAAATAGAGACTGAGGACCCCAAGATAGACGAGCTTTACGAAATAGGCTCAGTCTGTAATATCCGCCAGATTCTAAGAATTCCGGGCGGAGGAGTCCGCGTGCTCGTGGAGGGCGTTTGCAGAGCGAGGTTGCTTGAACTTGTTAAGAATGAGCCATTCCTTCTTTGCCAGATAAGCGTAATTGAGGAGTATTCAAACGGTTCGTCCCACGAGGTAACGGAAGCGCTTGTGCGCCAGACGAAAAACCTCGTGCTCCAGTATGTCGAGCTTTCACCGGTCGCCGGACATGACATCCTGCTCAATATAAGCGGGACGAGCAACGAAGGCTATATCGCGGATTACCTCGCGCAGAATCTTTTCCTCGAGCATGAGGACAAACAGCGCGTCCTCGAGGAAGCCTGTGTGGAAGACAGGCTCGGCGTCCTGAATGAGATACTGATGCGTGAAATTGAAATTCTCTACGTTGAAGCCGAGATAAGGGAAAAGACGAACAATCGCATGGCCTCCGGCCAAAGGGAACAGTATCTGCGCGAGCAGATGCGAACCATACAGTATGAGCTCAGCGAGGACGAGTCCGACCCCTTGAGCGAGATGGAGGAGTACCGCACAAAAATCAAGGAATGCGGCGCGCCGGAGGAATGTAAGAAGAAATTTTCCAAGGAGCTCTCGCGCCTTTCCAAACAGGGCTTTTCTTCGCCGGATTCCGCCGTGATAAGAACCTATCTCGATACCTGCCTTGAGCTTCCGTGGGATAAACGCACGGACGACTGCAACGACATGGAGCTTACGCGCAAAGTCCTTGACGCGGAGCATTACGGCCTGGAAAAGGTCAAGGAACGCATAGTCGAATTCGTTGCTGTGAAGCAGATGTCGCCGGATTCGAAGGGCGACATACTCTGCCTTGTCGGGCCTCCGGGAACGGGCAAAACCAGCATCGGCATGAGTATGGCGAAGGCCCTTAATCGCAAGCTCGCGCGCGTGGCGCTCGGCGGAGTGCATGACGAGGCGGAGATACGCGGCCACAGGAAAACCTACGTTGGCGCGATGCCGGGGCGTATAATCGCCGCCATCAATCAGGCGGGAACGAAAAACCCGCTCATCCTGCTCGACGAGATAGACAAGCTCGGCAGCGATTACCGCGGAGACCCGTCCTCGGCGCTGCTCGAAGCGCTTGACAGCGAGCAGAACAGCAATTTCCGCGACCATTATGTAGAGGTTCCGTTCGACCTTTCGGACGTTCTATTTGTCACGACTGCGAACACGACTGAAACCATCCCGCGCCCGCTGCTTGACAGGATGGAGATAATAGAGCTGACAAGCTACACGGACGAGGAAAAGCTCCATATCGCAAAGGAGCATCTTTTCCCGAAGCAAAGGGCAAAATACGCCCTCAAGGCGCGCCAGATAAAAATCAGCGACGCTGCGTTCCGTGAGATCATAGCATCCTATACGCGCGAGTCCGGCGTTAGAACGCTTGAGCGCAATATCGCGAAGATTTGCCGCAAGAGCATCGTCAAGCTCCTTTCCGGCGAGCATAAGAGCGTTTCCGTCACGCCAGCGAACCTTGAAGAATTCCTCGGCACAAAGAAATATAAAAAAGACCATTCCCTCCGAGAAAACGAAGCCGGTATCGCAAGGGGCCTCGCGTGGACGAGCGTCGGCGGCGAAGTGCTGGATGTAGAAGTTAACGTAATGCCCGGTACGGGCAAGCTTGAGTTTACAGGCAATTTAGGCGACGTTATGAAGGAATCGGTAAAAACGGCTGTTTCCTGCATAAGAAGCAGGGCAGAGAAGCTCGGCGTCGACGCGGGATTTTATCAGACGAAGGACATACATATCCATTTCCCGGAGGGCGCCGTGCCGAAGGATGGGCCTTCCGCCGGAATCACCATAACCCTCGCCGTGATAAGCGCCCTTACGGATAGACCCGTGCGCACGGATATCGCGATGACGGGCGAGATAACCCTCAGAGGCAGAATCCTCCCGATAGGCGGCCTCAAGGAGAAAACGATGGCGGCCTACCGTTCCGGCGTGAAGACCGTTATCATCCCTCTCGATAACGAGCCCGACCTTGCGGATATAGATTCCGACGTCCGCTCCGCGCTCGAATTCAAGCCCATCAGTTCTATCGACGAAGTGATAGATTTTGCGCTGCTCCCGGCTGTGACAGCCTGAGGGGATAATTTCATATAATATGCGGGATGCTTATACATCCCGCTATTATTATGCCCGAAAGGAGATTGTGGCAAGTGCATTATCTTATCGTCTTCCGCTCTTTGACCTATGCGCAGCGCGCGGCGAAAACGCTTGAAAGAGCCGGGATACTGTCATATATGGTGCGCCCTCCAATTGAAATCAGCGAGAAGGGCTGCAGCCATGCGCTGAAAATACGCGCCGAAAGCTACGCAAAAGCGGCAAAGCTCATCCGTGACGCAGGCTTTGCTTACGAAGCGATCTACCGGGTAGACGGCGCCGGAAAGGCCGAGGAGGTAATAAGGTGATTTATTTCGATAACGCCGCGACGACGCTTATTAAGCCCGCCGGCGTTGCGGAAGCCTCTGCCCGCGCAGTAAGAACCCTTGCCGACCCCGGAAGAGGCAGCCACAAAGCGGCGGGAAAGGCCGCCGAAATAAGCTATGCCTGCCGCGAAACGGCGGCGCGTCTCTTTTCAGCGCCCGCGCCTGAGAACGTAATATTCACAATGAATGCGACGCATGCTCTGAATATAGCCATTAAGAGCCTTGCTGAACGGGGCACGCCGACGCTGATATCCGGATATGAGCATAATTCGGTTCTTCGTCCGCTCAAGGCGGTCGGCGCGGATATAATAATTGCTTCGTCGCAGCCTTTTGAGCAGGAAAAGCTGCTTGAAGACTTTATCCGCGGGCTTGACAGGAGACCGAAGCTTGCCGTAGTGAACTTCGTTTCCAACGTGTTCGGCTATATTCTGCCGGTTGAGGAAATTTCGCATCTTTGCGCGGACAGGGGAGTGCCTCTTATAGTGGACGCATCGCAGGCCGCGGGCCACATGAAGGTAGATTTTAGCGCTCTGAATGCGGAGTTTATAGCAATGCCGGGGCATAAGGGGCTTTTCGGACCGCAGGGAACGGGCATCCTTATTGCATCCGGCAAAGGGAAAACATTCATGGAGGGCGGCAGCGGCAGCAATTCCCTCGATGAATTTATGCCATCGTTCCTGCCGGACCGACATGAAGCGGGGACGCATAATATGCCGGGAATAAGCGGGCTCTACGAAGGGCTTCGTTTCGTGGAACGTTTGGGCATTGAACGGATACGAAAAATCGAAGACGAGCTTCTTGAAGCGGCTCTTTACGAGCTTGAAAGTATTGATGGCATACGCGTTTTCCGCGCAAGGAAGCCGGGACGGCAGTCCGCTGTCGTCTCATTCACGGCGCAAAACCTCGGAGCAAACGAACTAGCCGAAGCGCTGTCAGGGGAAGGCGTCGCCGTCCGCGCAGGCTACCATTGTGCACCGCTTGCGCACAGAAGCGCCGGAACGGAACCGGGAGGGACGGTTCGATTGAGTTTTTCCGTTTTCAATACCCAATGGGAGATAGAACGTTTCGCGGCAAAGCTGCGGCATATACTGAAAAGAATCTGAACTGTAGTATAATATAAATAATATTTGCTTTGAAATCGAAATAATGATAGAATAATCAAAAAGCTAAGCTATGGGAGAAACAGAGAAATAATGAACGAAAGACAGGAAAACAAGCTCGGCGTAATGCCAATCGCGAAGCTCCTTGCCGTTATGAGCGTGCCGATGATGATATCCATGTTCATACAGGCGCTATATAACGTGGTCGATTCCATGTTCGTCGCGAAAATGAGCGAAAAGGCGCTCGCCGCCGTCTCGATAGCCTACCCCATGCAGAACGTGATTATAGCCATCGGCGTCGGCACGGGCGTCGGTATCATGGCACTCGTGCCGAAATCTCTCGGCAGGGGAGACAGAGAAACGGCGAACCGCGCGGCTAACGTTCAGCTTTTCCTGGCGTTTTGTTATTCGATTATATTTGTTTTCGCGGGTTTATTCCTCTCTGAAAAATTCTACCGCGTTCAGACTAACGATCCTGAGATAGTCGAAAACGGAGTACAGTACCTTAGGATAGTATGCGTGTTCTCAGTGGGCGCATTTTTTGCGCAGAATCTTGAAAAGCTTCTCGTATCGCGCGGAAGCTCGACCCTTAGCATGATAAGTCAGGCCGCAGGCGCGGTGTTGAACATTATTTTGGATCCGCTGCTCATTTTCGGAATAGGGCCATTTCCGACCCTCGGCGTGACCGGCGCGGCTATAGCGACGGTGCTCGGCCAGGTTTTCGCGGCAATTTTGGCTTTTTTCTTCAACCTTCGCCTAAAAGATGAAATACGTTTTTCGTTCAGACACATATTGCCGAGCGTGAAGGTTATCAAGAATATATATGCCGTAGGCATTCCGTCTATGCTTACGGTCGGGCTTTCCTCCGCGATGACATACAGCATTAACCAGATATTCCTTGCTATAGGAACAACAGCTACAGCTGCTTTCGGAATTTGGATAAAGCTTCAAAGCTTCGGCTTCATGCCCGTTTTCGGCATGAATAACGGCAGCATAGCGATACTTTCCTATAACTACGGCGCGAATAAGATGGACCGCGTGAAGAAAACCCTGAGCCTTGCAATGAAGGTCGGTATTTCCGTTTCGGCGCTCGTAATGGTGCTGTATATGATGTTTGCCCACGGCCTGCTTTCCATGTTCTCCGCAACGGAGAATATGTATATCATTGGCATGCGCGCGATAAGAATATGCAGTATTTCTATGCCGTTTGGGGCATGCACGGTCATTTTCTCTTCGGCATTCCAGTCCCTTGGGCGGAGCCGGTATACGCTGCTTATTAATTCCTGCCGCCAGCTTTTCGTTCTTGTTCCAACGGCGTGGCTGCTTTCGCTGCTCGGGGATATAGGCGTTATATGGTTCGCGTTTCCTATTGCCGAAATGATAACGATGCTTCTTGCCGCGTTCATCGGAATCAGACTCATAAAATCACTTTCCAGAGAACCTGAAATGCCAAAATAATGTAACTCCGTGAACTCCTTACAGAGTTTGCGGAGTTTATTTATCTGTATGAACAGCTATTTTGTGCATTCTCTACTAAAACGAATAAAGGTTTTAAAATAAACGAAAAATTTGCTGAAAAACCGGTAAAAGGACACGATGAATATTGCAATATGAAGAATATGATATTATAATAATTTATAAATAGCCGCAATAATAAAGAAAAGAAATGGTTCGGTTAAAAAGGAGTATATGTGTATGGGCAGTAAACATAATACAAAGGAACCGGCTTTGGCAGGTGGGAAAAGAATCGGCATTCAGGTCAAGGTTTTGGGAATGCTGCTGCCAATAGTGGTCATCGCTATAATAGGTATTGTGGTAGTAGTTCAGTTAGCTACGTCACGTATCCTCAAAGAAGAAAATGAAGAACTGCTTACCTCAAGCGCAGAAAGCGCCGTAAACGAGGTTGATGCATGGATAAGCGATATCGTAGGACATCTCGATGCTCAGCGTGCAACGATTGAGTTTATGGGCATGACTCGCCAGAAGGAGCTTGAGTATGTCCGCAGCACCGTAAACCCCGACAGTGCATGTCCGGACGGTATTTACATAGCTACGGAGAAGAAGGAAACGGTATTTGCAAACTGGGTGCCAGACGCTGACTATGATCCTACGATTCGCGGCTGGTATCAGGAGGGCCTTACCCATGATTCCTTTGCTTTCGGGGACGCTTATCTCGATATGATAACGAATAAGATAGTCGTCTCGGCAACATGCGTTCTTAAGGATAAGAATGGCGGAGTCCGCGGCGTCGCAGGCGGAGACGTTCAGCTTACCGAAGTGTCCAAGATAATGTCTTCTGTTAAGATTGGAGATACCGGCAGTGCGTTCATGATAGATGCCGGAGCGCGTATAGTTATAGGCGCGGCTGACGAAAGCCTAGTCGGTACTTCTCTGGACGAGGTTCCGGCAAATACCATTTATTCCGCTGCGGCTTCATGGGTAGATGCAGGCAGCGAAGGCCTTCATATTGCGAAGGTCGGCGGCAAGCAGATGTATTTCTTTATAAAGTGGGTGCCCGACTGCAAGTGGGCGGCTGTATTCTACGTTCCTGAGAGCGAGATTCTCCGTGCAGTAACGAGCCTTACCATCACGCTTATTATCATTGCGGTTATTGCTATTATCATTCTCGGCGCGGTTATCCTTATCCTGATTCGCAGCATGATAATCGTTCCAGTCAGGAAGCTTGACGCCGCTGCCCAGCGCATTGCGGACGGGGATCTGAACACAAATGTGGATTATCATTCCAACGACGAGTTCGGCGCGCTCGCAGACAACTTCGGCAAAACGGCGAACCGCCTGCATTCGTATGTTGACTACATAAACGAGATTTCCGAGGTGCTCAACGAGGTTGCCCACGGTAACCTGAACTTCAAGCTTCATCATGATTACGCCGGAGAGTTTGCCAAGATCAAGACTGCGCTTCAAAACATCTCTGAGTCTCTGAACGACACTATATCCCAGATAGACAATTCCTCCCAGCGCGTTTCCGAGGGCGCAGGCAGCCTTTCGAGCGGCGCGCAGACTATGGCGCAGGGCGCAACGGAGCAGGCCG
>JAEEUX010000129.1 GCA_016290695.1 Oscillospiraceae bacterium | reverse complement strand
TCCTTGACAAGGACCCGACTCTCAGCCACGTTTCAAAGGAGGATGCGCGCGCTATTTACGAAGGCATCGTCCGCTGGACCAATTACTTCTTCCTGTGCCGCGATTTCAATAAGGACGGGCTTCTTGAGAACATCAGCGCCATGGAAACCGGCTGGGAGGACGCTCCCTACTTCCATATCGGCTTCCCCCTCGCAAGTCCGGACATGAACGCCTATCTTGCGCTCCAGCTTGAAGCGCAGTCCCGCCTTGCAAAGGCGCTCGGTGAGGACGAGGCAATCGTTGAAAAGTATGCCTCCGAGTCTAAGGCGATGATAGAGCGCATCATAAAGGCTTTTTGGGACGGTGAGCGCTGGACGGCTTACAACCCCGACACGGGCAGGCGTTCGGATACACAGACGATCAGCCTCATGGGGGCGCTGCTACTCGGAAAGCGGCTGCCCGAGGAAATAATCGAGAAGACCGTCGCCACTCTCATGGAGGAGGGCAAATACCTCACTCCCTACGGCTTTGCAACCGAAGTTCCCGACAGCCCGTATTTCAAGCACGGCTTTGCTCAGGGAAGCGTTATTCCGCCCGCGCAGCTCATATTCTGCCTCGCACTCGAGGCCTCCGGACGTTTTGAGGACGCGAAGAAGGCAGGCCTTGCGTACATGTCCAACCTTTGCAATAACGGGCTGTTCCACACACATAACGCCCTCACGGGCAAGCCCGAGCGCGGCATGGTCGCGCTTGATGAAAAGTTCCTGTTCTGGTCGGCGTGGTCGTCTTCGATTTATCTGTTTATGGCAAAGCGCTACGGTAAATAAAGCCGCCTCGCAGCCGGTTCCAATGTAATATGATATATAAGGAGGGATACAATGAGCTCAGAGCGTGATGAACTTATAAGCGTCATTGTATCCCTCGGCTTTCCGCGGGAGCTTGGCGTTCTCGCGGCGCGGCATTTGGGCCACCCAAAGGCAATCGAACGCATGACGGCTTATCTGCGCTATACGCGGCCCACGGACCCCAGAGAAATAGCGGACGAAATGTTGGCCATCCGCGAGGAAATAGACCGCTGGCGCGACAGGAAGCGAAGTCAGGAAGCTAACAGCGCATATAACGAGCTGCTGTGGTATGGCTTGGAGGAGGATTAGGCAGCAGCCTGATTTTGACTTTTAAAGCCCGTTCGGAAAGGAGCGAATAATGGCAATTATCGGAGCGTTCATGGTCCCCCATCCGCCGCTTATAGTGCCCGAGGTCGGGCGCGGCGGCGAGCGTGAAATCGAGGCGACGGCGGAAGCGTATACCCGCGCCGCAAAAGAAATCGCGGCTATGAAGCCGGAGACAGTTATCGTCTCAAGCCCTCATGCCACGATGTATTCGGATTATTTTCATATTTCCCCAGGGAAGGGCGCAGAGGGCAGCTTTGCCCAGTTTCGTGCGCCTCAGATTCGTTTCGCCGAAGCTTACGACGAAGAGCTTGTGAAGAAAATCGGACGCATTGCAGCCTCAGAGAATTTCCCCGCGGGAACGCTCGGTGAAAGGTCCCCGGAGCTTGACCACGGGACGATGGTTCCTCTATATTTCCTGCGGAAGTTTTATACCGATTTTAAGCTTGTCCGCATCGGTCTTTCAGGGCTGCCGCTGGAGGACCATTACCGCCTTGGCGAGATAATAAAGCAAGCCGTCGGAGAAACCGGGCGCAGGGCGGTATACGTTGCGAGCGGCGACCTGTCGCACAAATTGCAGCCCAGCGGCCCCTACGGTTTTGCGCCGGAAGGCCCGGAATACGACGCGCGTCTAATGGACGTATGTTCTCGCGCCGCCTTCGGTGAGCTCTTCGATTTCAGTGAAAGCTTTTGCGAGCGCGCCGCGGAATGCGGTCACCGATCCTTTGTTATCATGGCAGGCGCGTTTGACGGCGTAAACATCGAAGCCGAGCAGTTTTCCCACGAGGATGTAACGGGCGTCGGTTACGGAATATGCGCCTTCCGTCCGGCTGGAGAAGACATCGACCGCAGATTTCTTGAGGCTCGCCAAAAGGCCGAGGAAGCGCGGCTCAGGGCGGAACGTTCCTCATGCGACGCATGGGTACAGCTCGCTTGGAAATCCGTTGAAAGCTACGTTCTCCGCCGCAAGATAACGGAGCCTCCCGCGGGTCTTCCGCAGGAGCTGACAGGCACGCGCGCCGGCGCCTTCGTCTCTATCCACAAGCAGGGGCGGCTGCGCGGCTGCATCGGAACCATTTCGCCGACGCAGGCAAGCCTCGCGGAGGAAATCATTGCCAATGCTGTAAGTGCCGCGAGCCGTGACCCGCGTTTTGACCCCATCCGCCCCGAAGAGCTCAAATTGCTTGAGATAAACGTGGACGTTTTGGGCGAGCCGGAGGAGATCTCATCTCCGGCAGAGCTGGACGTAAAGCACTACGGCGTCATCGTGACGAACGGAAGCCGCCGAGGACTCCTTTTGCCGGACCTTGACGGCGTGGACACGGTGGAGCAGCAGATAGACATTGCCCGTCAAAAGGCAGGAATAGGCAAAAGCGAAAGCCTTGAGCTGCAACGCTTTGAAGTTGTGCGCCACACATAGGAGGATGACATGGCAAAATGTGACGTATGCTTTCACCGCTGCGACATTCCAGAGGGCAAAACGGGCTTTTGCGGCGCGCGAAAATGCGCTCACGGCGCGGTAATATCCGCTAATTACGGGCGCGTAACGGCGCTTGCGCTCGACCCCATCGAAAAAAAGCCGCTGCGCCGCTTCCATCCAGGCAGCATGATTCTTTCCGCAGGCAGCTACGGCTGCAACCTGCGCTGTCCCTTCTGCCAGAACCATGACATTTCATGGTCTGATGACGCTATGCGTCATGCTGAGTATGCCGAGCTTGTCACGCCGGAGGAGCTTGTCGCGGCGGCAGTACGCATGAAGCCGCGCGGCAATATAGGGCTTGCTTTCACATATAACGAGCCCCTCATCGGCTGGGAATTCGTGCGCGACGCAGCAACGCTCTCTCACGAAGCCGGGCTTCTGAACGTAATGGTAACTAACGGCACAGCCGAGCCCGCAATCCTTGAAAAGCTTCTCCCTCATATCGACGCTATGAACATCGACCTCAAAGGCTTCACGGAGCGCTATTATAGCGATGTTATCGGCGGCAGCCTGGGCATGGTAAAGAACTTCATTGCCCGTGCCGCACAGGTCTGCCACGTTGAGCTGACAACACTGATAGTCCCCGGTGAGAACGATACAGAGGAAGAGATGGAGGCTCTGTGCAGCTGGGTTGCGGCGCTCAAGGACGCGGACGGACATAGTCACGGCGCCGACATTCCCCTGCACATTTCCCGCTGTTTCCCGCGTTTTCACATGCTGGACCGTTCCGCGACGGAGGTCGGACATATCCATCGTTTAGCCGACACGGCGAAAAAACATTTAAAATTTGTGTATATTGGGAACTGTTAGTATCTCTTATAATGCAGTTATTCCAACTTGAATAAGCCTTATTTTAGCGCAAAATCATCTAAACAAACAGCCTCATATTATGTATATCGGAAAATTTATTCAGTATAACTCGCAGGATATTTACTTTGTATTAAGTTTTTGATACAATATTATGTTGTAGGGGTCTATCATATATCAGCGCATATAATACACTTTATCAAAGCCGATATGTCAGTTGGTAATTTTAGACACTCAGCATAAACAAGCCGTTGGGTAAGATGGGGGCGAATAGCCATGAGCAGCAAACAAACGCAGCCCATAGCAAAACAAATAGCAATTACCGCGATTTTGCTGGCGATATGCCTTGCAAGCCAGTTTTTGAAAAATCTCAGCGTTTACATAACGGGTCCGATAGTGAATCTTTGCATTATCTTCGCGGTGATGACTGCGGGACTTATGTGGGGGCTCATTCTGGCTGTTATTACGCCCTTCACTGCGTTTATCATCGCGGCGTCGCCGGTTATGGCGGCGGTCCCGGGCATAATCCCGCTCATAATGCTCGGAAACGCCGTTCTTGCAGTCGCGACACATTTTCTCTTTAAACCTGCAGTTTCTTGCGGAAGGCCGCTCATCAGTGTCCGTTCTATAATTATGGCGATTCTCCCCTGCCTCATCAAGGGCTGCGTCATGGGGCTTACGATAGCGCTGTGGCTGCTGCCCACCTTCATCCCCGAGGCAAGTCCGCTTAGGGACAAAATGCCAGTTTTTCAGACCACCTTCTCTATCACGCAGTTCGTTACCGCAATAATCGGTTTTGTGTATTTCTTCATAGTTTGGAAACCCCTGAGCAAGCTGCTAAAAATACAGAAAAACTAATCGATATAGATATTATAGACAAACATCGGGAGGTGCACTATGAGTCTTGTCAGAACTAATGACAAATGTATAGGATGCAACCGCTGTATAAGAGCATGCAGCAGCATGGGAGCCAATGTAGCCGTCGAAAAAGGCAGAGGAAACATTATCGAAGTTGACTCTGAAAGATGCATAGCCTGCGGAGCCTGCCTCGACGTATGCGAACATGGCGCGAGAGAGTATATCGACGATGTCGAGCGCTTCTTTGAGGACCTTAAAAAGGGCGTAAAGATATCCGTTTTGATTGCCCCCGCTTTCCTTGCCAATTACTCCCGGGATTACGAGAACTATCTCGGTATGCTTAAAAAGCTCGGCGTAAACCGGTTTATCAGCGTATCCTTCGGCGCGGACATAACGACCTGGGGATACATAAAATACATCACCGAAAACAAGTATTACGGCAGTATCTCCCAGCCCTGCCCCGCCGTCGTCGGCTACATAGAACGTTATGCGCCGGAGCTTCTTCCCAAGCTCATGCCCGTTCAGTCGCCCATGATGTGCGCCGCCATATACGTGAATAAATACATGAAAGTCAGCGATAAGCTTGCTTTCATAAGTCCCTGCATCGCCAAGAAAAACGAAATAGACGACCCTAATAACAAGGGCTACATCTCCTATAATCTCACCTTCAAACACCTTGTACAATACCTCAAGGCGCACCCCGTAATCGGCGCGACGCCTTATAAGGATGAGATTGAATACGGTCTCGGCTCCATTTATCCCATGCCGGGCGGCCTCAAGGAGAATGTATACTGGCTTCTCGGCGAGGACGCACTCGTCCGCCAGATGGAGGGCGAAGCCCACATGTACGAATATCTCCAGCGCAACAAGGAGATTCTAAAGGCAGGAAAAACCCCCTATCTCTTCGTGGACGCTCTCAACTGCACAAACGGATGTCTTTACGGCCCAGGGACGGAAGCCCGCGCCGACATGACTGAAGACGTATTCATGGCAATACAGCGCATAAAGGCGAACAGCAAGAATAACTCAAGGCGTTCCGCATGGGGCAAGGGTCTCACGCCCAAGAAGAGACTTTCCGCCCTCAATAAACAGTTTGCAAACCTAGATTTGAACGATTTCGTCAGAAAGTATACGGACAGAAGCGAAATTTGCGCTCACAAGATCCCCACTGCGAAGGAGCTCGACGAAGTTTTCAACAGCCTTAAGAAGGATACAAAGGAAAAGCGCATGATAGACTGCCGCTGCTGCGGCTACGATTCCTGCCACGAGATGGCCGTCGCCATTTTCAACGGCTTCAACCACAGAGATAATTGCGTCCACTTCATCAAGGACCTTGCCTTCGACGAGAAGGATAAGGCTCTGGAGCTGACGGAGGAGGTCAGAAGAGCGCAGGATGAGATGCGCGAAAAGAAGGCCTCGCTTGCCAACGAGATAGAAGAAAACTTCGGCACCCTCAAGAACACAATAAACAAAATCGACGAAACGAGCAGTGACAACGCCTATCAGACGGGCAGCATATCCAGCGAAATGTCCGAGGTGGACGAATTCGCCGCCGAACTCAAGACTGTGCTCAACAGGATCGAGACATATTTGAACAAGCTTGAGGAAAATAACGCCGCCGTTATCGCAATATCTTCGCAGACAAATCTCCTTGCGCTGAACGCCTCCATAGAGGCCGCCCGCGCCGGTCAGGCAGGCAAAGGCTTCGCCGTCGTCGCAAACGAAATCAAGAAGCTCGCGGAGGACTCCAAAGAAACGGCGGACGACAGCAACGCCAACAACAAGGATATAAAGGAAACGATAGAGCATCTTATTCAGGAATCCGGCAAGCTCAGCGAGATAGTAGGCCGGGTAAACGGCCGGGCCGCGACTCTCGTTTCCTCCTCAGAGGAAACGGCTGCGTCTATAAGCCTGATGAAAGAGGTCGCCGATAACGCGGAACGCTCGCTCAGGCAGATGCTTGATGGCTGAGCAGAATTCTTCCGTTTAACACAAAAATTGGCTGCAGCGAGATGATAAATCGCTGCAGCCAATTTGTTGTTTTGTAGCTTGTATAATGCCCACAGGCAGCCGCGCGGGAACCGCCAAACGGCAGCCGTCCCCTTTACGCTGCGGGGCTGACGGAGGTGATGTGGGGGTTCACGCCCTCATACCAGTAGAGGAAGCCGGTGAGGTCTATTACGTCGCCGACCTTGAGCTGCTTCACAGCCTCGTATACCTCGGTGCCCGCGCCGCAGAGATAGGACTCGACGGTGAAGTTGTAGGTGTTGCCGCCGGCAGATACGTTGAAATAGAGGTCGTCCCCGTCGGCGCCGGAGCCGTTCCACTTATAGAGGAACGCGGACTCGTTTCCGTTCTCGTCCGCAATAGGTTCAACGGTCATTCCCTTGAAGGAAACGAGCTCGTTCTGATGCTCGATAAGAGCTTCACTGCCCAGAAGCGCGGTAACGTCAACGGGCTGGGCGACGAAGGAGCCGTCGAGTATCTCGAAGCTCGCGTCGATGATCTCGACCTCGCCCGACCACTCGGACTTAAAGCCGCTTACGCGGATCTTCGTTCCCGGTGTGAGCTTGGCGGCGTCCTCCTCGGAGCAGGCGGCATTATAGATGAAGTATGCGCCGTCCTCGCTCTGGGCATAGATGGTGATTTTGTCCTCCCACCAGGACTGAGTTGCCTGAACGTAGGTTTCCACGGTCACGCCGGTGTCCACGGCGGCAGCCATGTATTCAGCGTGGCTCATAACGGGCGCGGCTGCCTCGGAAGCATCCGGGACGTCGGCAGGTTCCGCGGATTCTGCGGGTTCTGCGGATTCTGCGGGCTCTGCAGATGCGGGCGTATCGGGATTCGCGGCAGCATCGCCGGAGGTGGTATTGCCGCATGCAGCAAGCGCGAGAAGCATCGCCATGACCATAAGCAAAGCAAAAATCTTTTTCATTTGATTGATCTCCTTTTCATGTTAATAGCTAAAGGCATTAACTATCAAGATAATTATATAGCATCTTTAGAATAAATCAATCCTTTTTTCTCTTAATTATGAATTTCCGGGCGGCATAGGCGCC
>JAEEUX010000128.1 GCA_016290695.1 Oscillospiraceae bacterium | reverse complement strand
CCGTCAGGATTTTCGTCAGATTGTTCAAAAAACGCAGGTAATACTTTGTGTATTGCCGAGTATTTTTGGACGATATGACGGAATATTCTGCAAGTAAGATATGTGCCGGGAATTATGCGGTGTTGCCCTAATATTTCAACAGGAGGCTACCATGGGAAAATACAAAAACTTTAAATCGGTTATATACTGCACCTCTCAGGGCATGGTAAACATGACGGAGGAAAAGCTAAAGACGCAGCTTGCGTTTTTCCAGAAATACTGCGGCGTGGACAAGGTTTATCTTGAGCCTTACCGCGACGGGCTCATGATACCCGACGAGCAGCTCAATATGCTCAAGCGAGTGTTTAAGGAAAACGGCGTAGAGGTCTCCGGCGCGATAACCACCACCTGTGCCGACCTCAGCCCCGAGGACGCCTTCAAGCAGCGCATGGGCGGCACTTACTGCTACTCGAACGAAGCCATGCGTGCCTTCCTCGTGAAAACCGTCGCCTACACCGCAGCCCATTTTGACGAATTCATCATCGACGACTGGTTCTTCACCATGTGCACCTGCGAGGAATGCCGCAGGGCGAAGGGCGAGCGGAGCTGGGAGGAATTTCGCCGCGAGCTGCTGCTCGACGTGAGCAAAAATCTCGTTCTCAAAACGGCGAAGGAGACTAACCCCAACTGCCGCGTCATCATAAAATACCCCAACTGGTCGGAGTCCTATCAGGAGGCGGGTTACGACCCCGCGCGCCAGCGCAGCCTCTTCGACGGCATATATTCCGGCACGGAAACGCGCGACACGCGCCACAGCGACCAGCACCTCCCCAAATATTGCAGCTACAGCATCGTGCGCCTCATGGAAAACTACGCACCCGGCGCAAACGGCGGCGGCTGGTTCGACCCCTACGGCTGCGCGCCGATGGAGCTTTACTCGGAGCAGGCGTACCTTACCGCCTTCGCCCGCGCGCGCGAGCTGTGCCAGTTCTGCTGGGGCTCGCTCTACAAAAACAAGGTCGTCGCGCCAATAGGCATGCAGCTTGAAATAATAGACGAGCTGCTTGGCAAGGCGGGCGCGCCCGTCGGCGTACCCTGCTACCTGCCGCCGAACGCGCAGGGCGAGGACCACGTTGAGGACTTCCTCGGAATGCTCGGCGTTCCCATCGAGCCGACGCCGGACTTCCCGGTGGGCGCAACCTGCGCGCTTTTCACGGCGCAGGCGCTCGCGGACGGCGATATTATAGACAAGCTCAAGGACTTCACGGCCTCCGGCGGCCGCGCGATAGTGACCGGCGGCTTCGTTATCGGCGCGCTCGGACGCGGCATCGAGGATATGACAAGCATCCGTTACCGCGGGCGCAGGTTCCGCACCGATGAATTCATCGAGGACGGCATGATGGCGCCGTGCAGCGTATTTTCGCGCGAAAAGATGTCCTTCCCCCTGCTTGAGCACCGCACGAACACGACCTGGGCGCTGGCAAAGGCCGTCTGTGGCGAGGAAAATTACCCCATCGTCCTGCGAGACAGCTTCGGCAAGGGTCAGATGCTTTGCGTTAACCTGCCCGACGAATTCGGCCTCATGCACAGCCTCCCGCGCGAGGTTCTGCGCGTTATCAGGGCGCAGTTCACCGCCGTTCCCTATTATCTCGACGTGCCCTCGCAGCTATCCATGTTCTGCTATGATAACGACGTGGTCGGTCTTTACCGCTACGTCAGCCCCCTCGCTCGCGGCAGAGTGGAGCTTGTGTGCCGCGGCGTTGCCGACGCGCTCGAGAACCTCCGCACGGGCGAAGTTTTGAAGCCCGCAGCCTCCGGCTTTGGCCCCGGCGGTACCGAAACGCGCTTTATGATCCCCATGCTCGAGCAGGGCGATTTCGCCTTCTTCCGCGTCGTCTGGAACGCAAACAGAAGCGGCGCGAAGGAAAAGCGTGAAATTTCCTCCGCACCGCATGATTTTGAAAACTGATCACATCCTGCCGATAAGCCGGGCGGCTGTATCCGCCGCCTGCGTGGCAGAAATGATATTCTTCGGGGTCTGGCAGTCCCCTATCATGTAAAATTCGCTCGCGCAGCCGCTCAGCGCGATGGCTGCGTCCCGCTCGGGGCGCATTCCCGCGGCGTAAATAACCGTATCCGCCTCCAAAAAGCCCTTTCCGTCTCCGCTTTCGGTCTCAACGCCGTCGGCGCGGATGGCGAGGGCTTTTGTGCTGAGCAGAATGCGTATATTCTTCTCGCGCAGCTCCTTGTTTATCGCAAGGGTGTGCATGGAAAACGGGTCGAGGTTCGGGCGCTCGGCTATTTCGAGCAGCGTTACCTCGCGCCCCAGCCCGGCGAGGAAAATGGCGAGCTCTATGCCCACGAGCCCCGCGCCGAGTATGACGCAGCGCCTTCCCGCAAGCTCCGGGCGGGGATAAATCTCCTCCGCGGCAAACACGTTTTCCCCGTCTATCCCGGCAACGGGAGGCTTCACCTGCCTTGCGCCGAGGGCAGCGATTATAACGTCCGGCTTTTCCTTCAGCGCGTATTCCGGCGTGACGGGCGTATTCAGACGGATTTCCACCCCCGCGCGCCGGCAAAGCATTGCCTGCCGCTCAAGATACTCCTTCAGGTGCTTTTTAAACGGCGCCTTATCTTCGCAGAGGAGCACGCCGCCGAGCTGCGCGCCCTTTTCGCAGAGCGTGACCTCATGGCCGCGCCGGGCCGCCGTAAGCGCCGCCTGCATCCCGCCGACGCCGCCGCCCGCGACCAAAACCTTTTTCTTCACGGCGGGAGCGGGCATTTCGGCATACTCGCGCTCATGGCCCGTTTCCGGGTTTATCGCGCAGTGGAAATGGCGCGACGCGCCCGTTGAGGCGAAGCAGGACATACAGCGCAGGCATTTGTTGATTTCATCCTCGCGCCCGGTGCGCGCTTTTATCGCAAAATCGGGGTCGGCGAGCGTCTGACGCGCGATTTCAACGACGTCGGCGCCGCCGGAGGCGATGACCTCCTCCATCATCGCGGGGTCGGTAAAGCCGCCCACGGTGGCAACCGGCGTAGAAACGTGCTTTTTTATCTCGCGGGCGTACTTGGCGTTGCAGCCGTCCTCGCAGAACATGCTCGGGTGCGTGATAACCATGGCGTCCGGCTGCTGATGATGGCCCGCGGAAACGTGGATGAGGTCAACGAGCCCGTCGAGGCGCTTGGCAAGCTCCACGCCCTCGCCTATATCGTAGCCGCCGTCGAAGGCTTCGCTCCCGCTCAGGCGGAATTCTATCGGGAATCGCGCGCCGACGGCCTTTCTTATCGCCTTGACGACCTCCACGGAAAAGCGCATACGGTTTTCTATGCTCTCGCCGCCCCAGCGGTCCTTGCGCGTGTTGATGGTTTTGGACATAAACTGGCTCAAAAGCCAGCCGTGGCCGCCGTGAACAGTCACCATTCCGCAGCCCGCGCCCTTGGCGAAGGCAGCGGCGGAGGCATAGCAGCCGATGATGCGCTCTATTTCGCTCTCCGGCATCTCCAGGACGTGGCCGTACTGCCCCTCCATCTCAACGGGGCCGTAAACGGGGTCCCCGCGCTCGGCAACGGCGGAGGCATAAAGCCCCGCGTGGCTCAGCTCAACGCTCGCAACGGCGCCGCGCCGGGAAACGGCGGAGGCGTAGGCCGCGAAGCCGGGGAGTGAATTCGGCTCGTCAATACGCATGAGGAAGGGATAATGCGTCCCGGTTTTGGAGTCAACAATGCAGTCGCCCATGCAGACGGAGGCAACGCCGCCCGCCGCCTTGCGCGCGTAATAGGCCGCGCAGTCCGCGTTCGGGTAACATTCCGGGCCGACGTTATAATAGCCCTGCGGGGAGGAAAAAATCCTGTTGCGAAAAACGGTATCCGCCAAAACGATAGGCTCAAAAAGCTTGGGAAATTTCAAAATGCTCTCCATTTTCGTCTCCTCACTGTTTCCGAGGGCGGCGCGGCCCTCTGTATATGTTTATTAAAGACATTTTAATATAAAGAGGTAAAAATGTAAAGCCGCGAGTTTCCCGTTTTGCCCTTGCTTTATTGACTTTGCCCCGCCGAGGCTCTATAATTGAAGGAAATGGAAAGAGGCGATTTACATGGCTGTTAAAATCACCCCCGCTCAGCGCGAGGAACTGATAAAAACCGTAGAAGCACTGCATGAGCGCGGCTATAACTGCGCGCAGAGCGTGTTTCTCACCTTCGCGCCGCTCATGGGGCTCGACGAACTAAGCGCGCAGAAGCTCATGCAGGGCTTCGGCGGCGGCATGGGCGGATTGGGCGAAGCCTGCGGCGCGCTCTCCGGCGCAGTCGCCGCCCTCGGTATGCTCTCCGAGGCTGTCACGCCGGGCAATCAGGAGGAAAAGGAGCGCTTTTACATGCGCGTCAAGGTGCTGGGCGAAGCCTTTGCCGCCAAAGCGGGCGGAACGCGCTGCCCGGAGCTGAAACTCGAAGACCCGGAAGAAAGAAAAAAAGCCTGCGGCTCCTTCATGACCCTCGCTGTGGAGCTTGTAACGAAGGCAATAGGCGCATGATCCAGGACATAGAACCCAAAGTATATAACAACCATTATTTTCCGGGGAAAAAGCCCTCTGCGGCGTCTTACGTCATTTTTTACGACGAGCGCAGGATTTATTGCAGCACCGAGGGCGGCAAGCTCGCGCTCCCGCGTTTGGGCGAAATCGGCGGCGTTTCCGGCGAGTTTACCTACCTTTTTTCGATAGACGGGGACGAATTTTACTTAGCCTCCGCCTCCGCGCCCGCGCGCGAGGGCTGGGACTATGCCCCGCTCTTCGCCATCCAGCGCCTGAAGCCGCAGCACCTTGCCTTCGCCGCGATGGAGGCTTATTCCCTCGCGGGCTGGTATAGCTCCAACCGCTTCTGCGGGCATTGCGGCGGCAAAATGGCGCACAGCGAGACCGAGCGCGCGCTCCAATGCCCCGCCTGCGGCAATCTTATCTACCCGAAGATTTGCCCCGTCGTCATCGTGGGCGTCCGCAGCGGCGATAAGCTCCTGCTGACAAAGTACAAGGGCCGCCCGGAGGTTCCGTTTTTCGCGCTCGTGGCAGGCTTTGCCGAGATAGGCGAGCGCATCGAGGACACCGTCCGCCGCGAGGTGATGGAGGAAACGGGCGTGCATGTGAAGAACCTGCATTTTTATAAAAGCCAGCCCTGGGCGCTGAGCGACAGTCTCCTGATGGGCTTTTTCTGCGACCTTGACGGCGACGAGAGCGACGTTCACGCCGACGAAGACGAGCTTTCCGTAGCGCAATGGGTCTCGCGCGAGGACATCCCGAACCGCGACGACGGCTTCGCCCTCACGGCGGAGATGATAGAATATTTCCGCGTAAACGGCAAGGGCGAATACTGATGTAACAAGGCGAAAAAGGACGGACTCAATGAGCCCGTCCTTTTGATTTTAACGAAAATGCTTAATAGTTCTCCGCGTTTATCTCGAAATACGCCTGCGGGTGCGCGCAGACGGGGCAGACCTCGGGGGCCTTGGTGCCGACTACGATATGTCCGCAGTTGCGGCATTCCCAGACCTTGACCTCGCTCTTTGCGAAGACCTCGGCCATTTCGATGTTCTTGAGAAGGGCGCGGTAACGCTCCTCATGGTGCTTCTCGATAGCGCCGACCATGCGGAATTTCTTAGCAAGCTCCGGGAAGCCCTCGGCCTCGGCGGTCTTGGCAAAGCCCTCGTACATATCCGTCCACTCGTAGTTCTCCCCGTCGGCAGCGGCGGCGAGGTTGGCTGCGGTGTCGCCTATGCCGCCGAGCTCCTTGAACCACATCTTGGCGTGTTCCTTCTCGTTCTCGGCGGTCTTGAGAAACAGGGCGGAGATCTGCTCAAAGCCCTCCTTCTTGGCGGTGGAAGCAAAATAGGTGTACTTGTTCCTCGCCTGAGACTCTCCGGCGAAGGCCGCTTCAAGGTTCTTCTCGGTCTGTGTTCCGGCGTAGGGATTCTTGGAGACGACGCTCTGGAGTTTGTCGCCCTTGGCCTTGCAGGCGGGGCAAACAGGCTCCTCGCCGTCCTTTACGTCAAACACCTTGCCGCATACGAGACATTTGTAAGTTTTCATCTTGTTACCCTCTTTCTTGACAGTATACTTGCATATTGCGGGTTTAAAACCGCGCCGTCGCGGACGGCACAAAAGCGTATAATATCATATAATTATAAATATATTATAACACAATTTGGTAAAAATCAAGCATAACGAAAGAGAAACCCATGCTGCCGCGCGCCAAAATCAGTAGAGGTACTCCATTCTGCTGAATATCACGCTGCCGTCAATGATGCTGAACGGGAACTCGGAAACGTCCGTCTCGCCCGTCTCATACCACTCGCTTGTTTCATCGTCGAAATCCTGGCGATATATCGTCGCGATAACCTTGCCGCTTTCGCCGCCCTCATCAATTTCCGCCGCGATGTCCACGGAGGCAATGGTGAGGTCGTCGCCGCGTCCGGCGGGCATGACGTAAAGTTCGCCGTCAAACTCGCGGAACTGCTCACAGCTCGCTATCTCGCTCTCCACAAAGGAACGGTCCACATATTGGGAAAGAAGGTTCTCGAGGTCCTCAAAGGTACTGACCTCGGGGACGTCGATATGGTAATAATACATATCGTAACCGTCAACCGTCTCGATTTTCGGCTCTTCATAAAGCGTGGGTGCGCCGGCGTCAAGCCAGCTCCAATACTCCTGAGCCATGTCGAATGCACTCAGAGCTTCGCTTTCAAGTGCCTGATAGTCCACAGGCTCGTCCTCCACGGGCTCCGGATCCACAGGCTCGGAGTTATAGTCCTCGGGCGGGTCAACAGGGTCGGACACCGGCTCGCTGGCGGGCGTGGACGCAGGCTCGGAATCAGGGGTGGGCGCAGGCGTTTCGCTGCCGGAGGAGCCGCAGCCGGAAAGCAGCAGCGCAAATATTGCAAACAGACAAAGGATAAGCTTTTTCATCTTTCATTTCTCCTTACTTTTTCGTCCTCCCACGGCGCGGAAGCACCGCCCCGACAGGCAGACCGGCTATGATAAACGACGGTTAAAACGCAGCCGCAGCTTAACGGCAAGCGCCAAAACAGGCGCTGAATCCGCCGCCGAGACGCGCTCCGCGATTTCATTGTCGTTTACTTAACAAACACTATAATGATATAACATTCCTTAATATAAGTCAAGCACGATGAGATTAAGGGCCGTTCCGGCGCGGCACCCCGGAAGCGGCTTCGGCTGCGGAATCAATAACAGGCGTTTTCTGCGCCTCAGAAGGGCAAAGTAGATACGCCGCATATAGGCATACAGCAATATCGTCAGCAGAATCCTCGGTGGATACTCGATTCTCCCTATGCGGGAGTAGGAACGTATGATATTTCTTAGATCCATCCTTTCAACGACTGCGTTCAGTAATCTCACCGGCGAATCCTTCGGTATAAAAATTTCTGTTTCCATAGGCAGTTTTAGTTGATATCCCGGC
>JAEEUX010000127.1 GCA_016290695.1 Oscillospiraceae bacterium | reverse complement strand
CAACCTCGCCAAAACGCAGCCTATTCTCGTGGAGGAGGTCATCCCCAAGCTCTATTCCTACGGCGACCTCCAAAAAATCCTTGCCGGACTCCTGCGCGAAAATATTCCAATCAAAAATCTCTCGACCATTCTCGAAACCCTTGCCGACAGCGGCAACGCCGCGAAAACGACGGAGGAGCTCGTCGAAAAGGTTCGCCAAAACCTTGGCCGCGTGATTACGCACCGGTTCCTCGAAGGAGAAAACGTCTCCGTCGTCGTGCTCGATTCCTCGCTTGAGCAGCTTATAATCGAGCGCACGAGGAAAACCGAAAGCGGCAACGTCGTCATCCTTGAGCCGGCGCAGCTCCAGCAGCTTCTTATGAACACGAAGGAGATAGTCGAGCACGCCGCAATGCAGGGCAAAAAGGTCATTGTGCTCACGTCCTCGGCGGTAAGGCCGCGCTTTAAGAGCCTCCTTTCACAGACTATGCCCGACCTGACGGTATTATCCTATAACGAAGTAACCCAGAATTTTGAGATTCATATCGACGGAGTGATAAATCTCGATTCTGCCGCATGACCCGTATTATGAGGTGATCGCAATGGACTTACGAAAAGTTTATAAGCCCGGAGACAAGATCAAACTCGTGGATAACCACGGAGAGCATATCGCAAGCATTGACGATGTTGTTTCGGCGGACACTATGGTGATTATCCGCCCATGGGATGTTAACAGAACCTTTTCCGCCTATGTAGGTAAGCATACAAATACAATTGGCTCCAACGCCCGCGGCATCCAGAAATGTATGATGGAGGTCGTCGGAATGGAAAAATCCGAAAACGTGGATACCCTGAAGCTTAAATACGTCGATAATTACAGCGTGATACAAAACAGGCGCGCATACAGATGTGAGGTGACGGTCCCCGTCGAAATCCGCAAGACCGGAGGTTCGTGGGAAAAAACGCGAACTCTCGACATCAGCTCCACCGGCCTTCGCGTAAGAGTTAACGGCAGATATAAGCTCGGAGAACGAGTGCAAATTCAGGTGTTGCTTGATCGCTTCGGATTTGATATAATGTTGCCTATAATTGGAGGAGTCATCGTCAGAGCGTCGGCGACCCCGGACGGAACGCGGGATTTGATCTGCGGAATAGACTTCGACAACATTACTTCATCAACTGAAGACACACTATCTAAATTCGTGATCGTATACCAGAGAAAAAACGCGGGTGAGCGCAGTTCCGCAAAATAACCTGGCGCCAAGCCTTTACGGAAAGACGGTGATGACGGGATGCATGAATCAGGCGCGGCAAATCGCGACGCGGAAGCTGATAAGTTATGGGACGCGTACTTTAAAAGCAAGAACCCTGACATAAAAAAGCAGCTTTTGTCCCATTATCTCTATCTCGTCATAGGCGTCGTAAAACGAATAATGCCGCAATACAGAAGCTATTGTGACCAGAACGATCTTATAAGCAGCGGAGTCATCGGGCTTATAGACGCAGTTGATAAATACGACCGTTCGTTTGAAACAAAATTCCAGACCTACGCCGCCATAAGAATCAAGGGAGAGGTCCTCGATTATCTCAGAAAACAGGACTGGGCGTCCACAAGCCTCAGAAGGAAGCTCAGCGAAATACAGAAAGCATCGGACGATTTGGAGCTGAAGCTCGGCAGGGCCCCGAGCGATGAAGAGCTTGCCGAAAGCCTCGGAATGAGCGAGAAGGAAATCGCTGAGGCACTTCGCATAAGCCAGATGTTCAATATCATCAGCTTCGAGTCTCTCCTTTATGAAAAAGAAAACGTAAACGTATCAGGCGGCGTGAAAAGCGATCCTTATACGGACGTAGAAAAAAAAGAGACGACGATGCTTCTCAGAAACGTTATTTCCGAACTGCCCGAGAAGGAAAGAATGGTTATAGTCCTTCATTATTACGAGGGACTTACGATGAAGAACATTGCAAAGGTCCTGAAGGTTTCTGAATCGCGAGTTTCGCAGATTCACTCAAAGGTCCTTATGAAAATGAAAAAACAGCTCGAAACATCTCAAACCTGACGAATGGAGGCGTCGGTTCGTTTCGGATGACAAAGAGTTTTATACTTTGCCGTTATTTTACAAGCATTTGGGAGCCGCATATTTTACTATGGGAGGAGCGCAGCGCCGTGCCTGCAAATACACCGATGATGAATGCCTACAAATTAGTTTACCGCAATACTGGCGTTTTCCTTGAAATACTCGAACCGAAGCCGGGAATGAGAACGGCCACGATGGAAAATCTGAAAGAATACTTCTCCAGAAAACAGCTCAACGCCGTGAAATCCATGGTTGTTGAAGAGGCCGTTCAGAGAGGCGCGGGAACCTACCGTATTGCCGAACCGCAGCCTGAGTTCGTATTTAACGAGGAGCTTCGCATAGGCATATCGAACGATTCCATGACTGCACGTGCCGTCCTCCTTCCTCCCGATGAAAACGGCGGCAGGAGCATAACCGTTTCTGAAGCCATAAAGATGCTCAACGACGAGGGCGTAAAATTCGGCATAATACAGGAAACGCTTGAAAAGGTCCTTTCGGAGAAAAGCTACGGCAAGGCTTTCATTGCAGCAAAGGGCGAGCCGGCAGTGGACGGTGTGAACGGGAAAATTACCTTCCATTTCTCAATTTCCCATACGGGAAAACCTATAGAGGACGAGGAGACCGGCAAGGTGGATTTCCATTATCTCGACAACTTTGAAAAGGTAAGAGAAGGGCAGCTCCTCGTATCCCGCACCTTTGCCACCCAGGGCACCGTTGGAACCAACGTCAGAGGCGTCCAGCTTAACCCCGCCAAGGGCAAGGAAGCGAAAATGCCGAAGGGTCAGAAAATCCGCTATAACGACGATTATACCGAGATGTACGCTGCGGTGACGGGCAGAGTCGATTACCGAAACGAGCTCGTTATAGTATCCAACGTATACGAGGTCAAGCAGGACGTTGACCTTTCTACCGGCAACATAGACTTTGAAGGCGACGTTCTCATCAGAAAGAACGTAACCTCCGGAATGGAGATTAAAGCCAGCGGTGACATCGTCGTATACGGCGGCGTTGAGAACGCGAGACTTATCGCAGGGCATTCCATAACCGTCACGAACGGTTTCCAGGGCGGCAGCGCCAGCGCGGGATCCGAATTTTCCGCGAAATTCATCGAAGGCTGCGATGTTTACGCCGGCGAAGTTATCAGAAGCGATTCCGTCATGTTCAGCACTCTGAACTGCGGCGGAGAGATTATAATTTACGGCAAGCGCGGCTCGATAATCGGAGGAGAAATCAAGGCGTACCACCTTATCGCAGCAAAGACGATCGGAGCGGTGAACCATCCGAAAACAAAGATTTTTGTCGGAATAGATCCCAAGCTTAAAAACAGGCTTGTGGAAATTGAGGATAAGCTTGAAAAAGCAAACGCCCAGTTCGGCGAAATCGAGAAGGTCTGCAAGTATCTTCTGAGTAAAGCCTTTGCAAATGAAACCATCAGCGACCAGACCCGCCGCGCGCTCGCATCCAAGGCAGAGCTTTCCCAGCAGATTTCCGATTATCAGCGCGAGCGGGACGAGATAGTGAACCTTTTGAGCGACGATGGCAACGGCGTTGTCCACGTTACGGAGATGGCGTATCCGGGAACGATTATCACAATTTCCGAAAAGGTGTACAACGTAGAAGGCAGCGGCGTTAAAGCGGCAAGCTTCCGCGTTATGAGCGACGCGACGGTTGGTTTCACGGTCTGCGATTATACGCCGACGAACGCGCCCAAGCCCGCAAAAAAATAAATCGGGACTTTTGCTTTTCGGAAAAATGCAAATTAAGCAAATTTTCCGTTTTGAACTAATTAGCAATTGATTTATGACGTTTTTTTCACGAAAATGGCAAAATTTTTATTGTGACCTGTAATAATTGTCAGCGCATTATTCACAATTAATGTTTTTAATATGTGAATAATGCCATAAAGCAAAAGTAGTTTTTTGCAATTCTTCCTAAAGTTTTTCCCCAGAAGACCGATAAATAAGGCATAGAGGGTAACGGATGGCGTATCCGCTCCCTCCGTGTCCTGCATTGTGCGGTTTCCCGCACGGGAGGATATGTTATGATCAGAGGACTTTATACGTCTGCTACAGGCATGATAGTCCAGCGCCAGAAAATGGATGTTGTTACGACCAATATCGTAAACGCGGAGACGACGGGATATAAGAGCGACGAGCTCATGATACGAACCTTCGATTCCGTTATGCTCGAACGCCTCAACGACCCTAACGTTGAAAAGCTCGGCGGTGATATCGGAACCTATAGCTTCGGCAATTACGCTCAGGAGCGTGTAACCAATTTTGACATCGGCGCGTTTGAAACGACGGGCCGCAATACAGACATCGCCTTGGACGGCGACGGTTTCTTCGTCATAGAGATGGAGGACGGTGAGGAGCGCTATACCCGCAGCGGCAATTTTGTCGTTGATCCGGAGGGCTACCTCACCACGGAAAGAGGAAATTATGTACTCGGGGAAAACGGCAGGATACTTGTCGGCTCCGAGGATTTCTCCGTTTCACTGACCGGCGCTATAACGGCTGAGGACGGCGTGTCGGATAATCTCCGTCTTGTATCCTTCGAGGATACGAAGGTCCTGCGCAAGCAGGGGCATAACCTCTATTATATCTATGGCGACGCTCAGCCCGTCGAGGGCATGAGAGGCTCTGTCAGACAGGGAATTCAGGAATCTTCAAACGTAAATATCGCGGATGAATCCGTCGATCTCATCCAGCTTTACAGAAAGTACGAAGCGAACCAGAGAGCCGTCCGGCTCAACGACGAAACGCTCGGACTTGCCGTAAACAAAATCGGAAATCTGTGAGGTGATGCGATATGATGAATGCTCTTGATAATGCGGCAAGCGGCCTCAGAGCCCAGCAAACCCGCCTTGATACTATTGGCCATAATGTAGCAAACGTTAACAGCACGGGCTATAAAGCCAATAGAGTTGACTTTATGGATACCCTTTATAACAGGTTCAGAGTCCCCGTGGGCGACGCGATGGAAGCCAACCTCCTCCAGGGAACGGGCGTTCGTGTCGCAGGCTCCAATAAGGATTTTTCCGAAGGCTACTTTGAAACGACGGAGCGCCTTCTTGATTTCGCAATAGACGGCGAGGGCTTCTTCGTCGTCGAGGATATTGACGGTTCGCGGCTCTATACGCGTAACGGCAACTTCCATACCTCCATTGAGGAGGACGGGCATTACCTCGTTACCTCGGAGGGAAAATACGTCCTCGATGATAACGGCGAGCATATCCGGCTGCCCTATTCGGGGAAGTTCAGCGTCGGCTCCGGCGGAGTCCTCGTTGATAACGGAACGGCGTTCGCAAACCTTGCGGTGGTCACTTTCCCGAACAAGACGGGCCTTGACGCCGCGGGTGCAACCAGTTTTACAGAAACCGAGGCTTCGGGCGCGCCCGAGGATAACCCGATAGCGACGATTCGTCAGGGCTACCTTGAGGGCTCGAACGTAAATCTCGCGCAGGAGCTCACGCTCCTTATCCGCACGCAGCGCGCTTTCACCCTTGCCAGTGAAGCGCTTAGAACGGCGGACGATATGGAAGGTTTAGCAAACAATATGAGATGATTCTAAGGAGTGATCTGTATGCCTCTAAAACAATGCACCTATTGCGAGGAGTACTTTAACGGGGTTACGGAGCTTTGCCCGAAATGCTCCAAAAACCTCGATGAAATCTTTGCCAGAGTTAAAAAATTCATTTATTCTTCGAGAACCGAGGTCTCCATCGCGGAGATCACCGAGGCTCTCAACGTCCCGGAGAAGGCTGTGGGCTTTCTGATCGACAAAGGCAGACTGACTACCGAACATATCGGAATGGATAATAAATGCCGCCTTTGCGGAGCTCCCATCCCCTCCAACGCCACTTACTGCAAGGATTGCGTAAACATTGTAAACAAGGACCTCGGCAAGTTTAAAAACGAGATGGCGGAGATGAAGCAGACCGCCGCAAAGCCCACCAAGGAGATTCAACCATTACGCGGTTTGAGATAATGCCGCAAGGCATTCGTTTATCGCGAAAGGAGCACTGATATGAAAATTAACAATATGATGCAGCAGAGTAACGTCATATCCTCTTATATGACTAACGTTACCAGCAGCGCTGCAAGGCAGGCACAGGCCGCTCAGACCCCCTCGACAAGCGGGCAGGACAATGTCCAGCTTTCTCAGGGAGCAAAGGAGTATGCTCAGCTTGTTAAGGAAGCGCGCGAGGCTATGGAGACCTCCGAAACTCAGGAGAGCGTCCGCGCCGACGAGATCATGAAGAGCATCAATAAGGGGACCTATTCCGTCTCCGATACTCAGGTAGCTGCAAGCATCCTTAACGCCGGTAGTATGCCGCTTTACGGTTAATGAGCTATGCCGGATAAGTCTGAGCAGATATTAGGCGAGCTGGAAACCATCCTCCTGAAGCAGTGCGATATCGTTTCTGTGCTGCTTGACTTCGCATCCGCGAAGGAACGCGCCCTCCTTGATGACGATATCAAGGAGCTAAAGGCGGTTCTCGAGGATGAAGAAGACGCCGTGTTCGATTTTTCCTCTTATGAGAGTAAACGCGTGAAAAAAGTGAACGAGTTTCTGCACAGTGTCGGCAAAAAGCCGGAGCAGCTTTCGCTCACCCAGATGCTCGCCCTTATGGAGGACGCGGACAAGACGCAGACGATTGCCGAAGCCGGCAGCCGACTGAATAAGCTTGCCAAAAAGCTCCACAATGAAAACGAGCGGATAAATAAAATCATCAGCATAAAGCGCGATTATGTTGACGTTATGCTTGAAGCAATCACGGGCGATAACGAGCCCACAGCGCAGAATTATGACGGGACCGGCGCAATTGTTCGCCACAAAATGGAAAACGGCCCCGGCGTAGTGGAATTTTTCGCTTGAACGCAAGCAGGCACAGATTGAATTTCGGCACATTTTTTCTTCCGAGGGAGGAGGTGACGGGTTATGTCTTCAACGTTTCGCGGATTGGAAACCGGTCGTTCCGGAATAAACGCCGCAATGATTGCCCTTGAAGTTACGGGGCAGAATATCGCTAACGAGAATACCGAGGGCTATACTCGTCAGCGCGTGGTTTCCTCGGCTATTAAGCCGCCAGGATCGCGTTATCTTATCAGCCAGGTCTATAACCGAATGGTCGGCCAGGGCGTTAAGATAGAGCAGATAGAGCAGCTTCGCAGCGAATATCTCGACGATCAGTTCCGCAAGCTCAATACCACCTTCGATTACTACGAATACAGAATGCAGGGCCTGAGTTATCTTACGGGCGTTATGAACGAACTGGACGAAACGGGCAGCGTGACCGTCGCCCTCGACGGCTTCACCTCCGCTATTACCATCCTCACACAGGATGCTTCGAGCGAGGAATACCGCCTCAATCTCCAGCAGAAGGCGTTCACGCTTACGAAAACTCTTAACTATAAATACGAAGAAATGA
>JAEEUX010000126.1 GCA_016290695.1 Oscillospiraceae bacterium | reverse complement strand
AGAATATTCCGTCATATCGTCCAAAAATACTCGGCAATACACAAAGTATTACCTGCGTTTTTTGAACAATCTGACGAAAATCCTGACGGCGCAATCTATGCGCCGGAATTATGCGGTGTTGCCTTAGGGTAAAGTTAAGGCGGTTTAAACCGCACCTCCGGCTTGACCGGAGATTGTCCTTTATTTTTCAGCGAAAAGGACTTCGCTGCAGGGGGTGAGCTGAGATAGATTTAGAGCTTTTTGATTTATTATTCAAAAAAACAAAAAAGCCGCGATGCAGCAAAAAATCTCGACTATCGGTCTTGCCGATGATTGATCAATTGCTGCCTCGCGGCATCACAGTAACGGACGCTAATGCCATTCCGTTACCATATTCTTCTAAAATGAAATAACGCTTTTTATTTCATTCTTTTTAGTTAGCGTTCTGCCCGTAGTCCCCTGCCTTTACGGGAAGTGCGCTAAATATCTTGATAATCTTTTGATTAAAAATTTAAATAAAAAAGAGCAAGTCCACCATAGAACTTGCTCTACTTCTTGTTTACATCTTAATTATAGCATATATTTTTGTTTTGTCAATACCATTGTGCAAATCGCCCCTTTGTTGTTGATTATAACATATTACACGTATTGGTGTTACGAAGAGCTTCTCTCTTTTTCATTTTTATGTTCTTGTCTATAATTAATGGGATTAGATTTGATAAGGTCATTTATTCTGCAGAGACATTTTATCATATTTCTTGACCTTAGTAAATTATCACGGAATTCAATTTAAGAAAGGGAAAAAATCAGAATGGGGTTATTTGATGTTTTCAAAAAGAAAGATTTTGAAGCAAAAGAGCTTCTTGAAATGCATGAAACAAAAGAGCTTAATGATAAAGCGTTTTTAAAAGCATTCGCGAAGGTGGAGCTATATTATACTACTCCATTCGGTGATCATAAGGATGGAAGCCAGAGGCTGTTTGTTCTTCCCGGCCCAGACGAAACGGGATACATTCCGGTTTTTATCTCTGAAAAGGATATGAGAGAGTATTATGAACAGGCCGGAAGAAAAGACTATCTGATTATGAAGGGGCCTTTCATTTCCATAATTGAGACGACTTCAGAAACGAATAAGAGAAATACTCCCGTAAAGCTCGGCCTGTTAATAGACCCTATTAAGTATAAGATAACTCTTGATGCTCCCATGGTTAATCCGGCCATTAGAATGATCCGCAGATGATCCATACGATGGGGTTGGGGGTGCCGGCACTGCGGTAATGCACGGTACGCATGGGGAAGAACGTTGCGCCGAAGTCCGCGCTCAGCCGCTCTACTATCTGCGCGAGCAGCGGCCATATTTGGAGCGTTATTTGTTGGATGGGCGTCCGGAGAGCACGAACAATCGTGCCGAGCGCAGCATTAAGCCAGTTGTGATTGGCTGCAAGAGCTTCCTGTTTGCCAATATGCCTGAGGGCGCACTGGGCAGCGCTGTGATCTTCAGTCTCATCGAAACGGCGAAAGAGAACCGACTGGACCCTTATGCTTACTTACCCCGCACATTTTCCGTACCGTGCCGGGGCTTGAACGAACAAATAAAGAATGGATCTTGCCCCGCCGCCGGAGAACGCGCCGAACGAATGCAAAGTAAATATCTGAGTTAAGTGCAGCACCCCGGCGCCCGCCGAGGTGCTGCTGCATATGAACGCCTAGAGAATCTGACGGTTACCTTTAGATTCGCTGGACATAGCGAAGGGACTGCAGCGTTTTACCGTTTTGCTGCAGCCCCTTTAATTTGTATAAGCAGTAAGGGCTTAGCCCTTGTAGTTTTCGCCCAGAACTTCCTTAAGGAGCTGCTCGTCCTCCTCGTCCGGCGCATAGTCGGTGGCGAGAGCCTTGCGCAGCCATTCCGCCGCGGTTTCGTCGTTTTTCTCTACGCCCTTCCCTTCGTGATAGAGCCCTCCCAGCGCAATCATCGCGCCGCCGTAGCCCATTTCAGCCGATTTGGAATAGTATTCCAGCGCCTTCGCGTAATCCTGCTCTACGGCATGGCCCTCTTCGTAACAATTCCCGATGTTGTAGACCGCGACGGGATTGTCCAGGGCGGCGGCCTTCACGAACCATTCCATGGCCTTCGTGTAGTCCAGCTCCACGCCGTTGCCGAAGGCGTAAAGCCGCCCGATATTGTTCATAGCGTTTGAGAATCCGAGCTTCGCGCTCTTAAGATACCATTCCATGGCCTTCGCGTAGTCCTGCTCCGCGCCGTCGCCGACGTTGTAAAGATATCCGACGTTGTACATGGCGATCGCATTCCCGCGCTCCGCGGCCTTCTGATACCATTCCATGGCCTTTGTGCTGTCCTGCTCCGTGCCGACGCCTTTGTGGTACATATCGCCGACCGTGGCCATTGCGACCGGGTCGCCGAAGGCGGATTGCTTAATATACCATTCCAGCGCTTTTGCGTAATCCTGCTCCACGCCCGTGCCTGTCTCGTACATGTAGCCGAGAGCACCCATAGCCATCGAGAAGCCTCGCTCGGCCGATTTGGAATAGTATTCCAGCGCCTTTGCGTAATCCTGCTCTACGCCCGTGCCCTGGTCGTAACACAGGGCGGCAAGGTAGCAGCCGTACTCCTCTCCGGCGTTCGCGGCCTTAAGGGCAAGCTCAAAGGCTCTTGCGGGGTCCGGCTCCGTGCCGTAGCCGAGAAGGAGGTATTCCGCCAGACAGGCTTCGGCCTCGGCGTCACCCGCAGCGGCGGCTTCCTCCAGCAGCGGGAGCGCGGCCTCATAATCGTCGGCATCGTAGGGAGGCTGCCACGCCTTGAAGGGCTTCACATAAACGGTGTACTCCGACCCGCCGTCCGGGCCCGGGCCAGGGAAAACCCGCGTATACTCGGGGTCCTCGTAGAGAAGGGGGAAGGAGTCGTGGTAAGAAACGTAGGCCAGGAGGCTGTGCCGCGCGGTAAACTCGCAGACCTGCTCCTCCGGCGTGCCGTTGGCATAGACCACGGTGAGCTTCCAGGTTTCTGCCGCGTCGTCAAAGGCGGGGGCGAGGGAGCCGGCCTTCGCGGCTGCGATGGGGTCGTACCGGTCGTAAATCGCGCTGACGTCGGAGACGGGAACCGCGCTTCCGTCCGTCAGATACAGGGTTTCCCGCAGCGAGTTCACAGCGAGGCTCTTCGCGTCGAGGCGGTATTCCATTTCCAAATAATCTATGTTGTTGTAGTCGTGAGTGAATCTTTCACCGTAGGCTTCCTTGTTTTCCGCGATATACCACTTGATGTTGTCCGCGTCCGTGACCCTTGTCCTGGCGATAAGCTCGCCGTCCTGCTCGACGACGGAATACAGCTTCTCGCCGGGGTACGGCATGATGAATTGCTGATTGGTTTTCAGCTCGGCCTCGGCGTCCTCCGGCGGCATGAAGTAGACATAGGGCGCCGCGTCGCCCGAGCGGTGCTTAAGGATCCACTCCGGCGAGTAGAATGCGCAGTTTTCGGGTGAGCCGAATTCATAATAAGCGCAGTCGGCGGAGGCATAAACTTCGGTCACAGCGACGGCTTTGCCGTTTGAAAGCAGCTCCTCATGTCTGAACAGGAGCGGATGGCGGCTGTATATGTTTTCCGAGGAGTTGGCCGCGAATATCGCGCCGAGCAGGTTCTTGCCCGAGGCTCGGTATGCAAGAGCTCTCACCTCTTCGGCGGTGATAGTCTCGCGCGCGCCGAGAACGCCGCCCTGACCCGATATGAGACCGGCCGCGCTCAGACGCGCGAGATCGGCGCTCGCCCAGGCGGGTACGTCGCTGAAAGAGGCCGCGTCGCGAAGCTTTTCAAGCTCCGGCAGGCAGCGCGAAAGCAGTACCAGCGCCTCCACGCGGCTGACAGGCTCCTGCAAGCGCAGCGAGCCGTCCGCGTAGCCCTTGACGACTCCGGCGGCGACGGCCTTCGCCACGCCCTCGCGGTACTGCTCGCTAAGGGCCCCCGCGTCGCTGAACTGTTCCAGCCCCGCTTCCGCCGCGCTGAGCCCTGCGGCCTCCGCAAGCGCGGCTATAGTGTATTCGCGCGTTGCCTTCGCGACCGCGTCCGGCGCTGCGTCCTCTGCGGCATGGGCCGCGCCGGTGAGCGACAGCGTAAGGACGAGCGCCGCTGCCAGCGCTATGATGCGTTTTTTCATGGTTTTCCCTCGTTTCTTTATATGTGTGTAAAAATTCAGAACAGTATCCTGTTTTATTACTATTATACCTACATATGCGTTGACGGGTCAAGGTGGTAATTTATACAGCTTTATGCTGCTAAAATTGTGAACTTCACTTTTCTTTTTCGTTGTTTTTTTATGCGAAATGTGATAATATTATACAAATAATACCTATTTATGGGATATTTTAATCCTATCGACGGGAGGGCGCCATGTCGTTTGCGGACAAGCTTTACAAAATTCTCATCCAGGGCGGCTCGTGGAAAACTATCCTCGGCGGGCTTTGGGTCACCTTTTGCATTTCGGCCTTCGCGCTTCTTATCGGGACGGCGCTGGGGGCGCTCGTCTGCCTGCTCAGGACGCGGAAAAACCCCGTTGCGAAGGGTATTGCCTCGGTGTATATCGCGATTTTGCGCGGAACGCCCGTGCTTATGCTGCTGCTGCTTTTGTATTACGGCGTGTTCGCCCGCGCGGGGCTGCGGCCCGTCACGGTCGCTGTCGTCACCTTCGCACTAAACGTCTCGGCGCACGTGGCTGAGCTTTTGCGTTCGGCTCTCGCGGCGGCGGACGGCGGGCAGGCGGAGGCGGCGAGGACGCTCGGCTTCAGCGCTTCGGCCACGTTCCGGCTAATTACGCTGCCGCAGATGCTGCATATCGCAAAGCCCGTCTACCAGTCCACTATCGTAAACCTCATCCAGTGGACGAGCGTTGTCGGCTACGTTACGATAACCGACCTTACGCGCGTTATCAACAACACCGCCTCGCGCACGATGCAGCCGCTGCTGACGATTTCCATCGGCATGCTCATTTACCTCGCGCTGTCCTATATCGTTTACGGCATATTCGCGCTGACGGAGCGCAGCGCGGCGAAGAAGAGGGGAGGGAGCGGGGAATGAGCCTCATCGAAGTGAAGGGTCTCAGAAAATCCTTCGATAACCTGGAGGTTTTGAAGGGCGTCGACCTTACCGTGGAGCAGGGCGAGCGCATCGCCATAATCGGCGGCTCCGGCTGCGGAAAGAGCGTTTTTCTGCGCTCTCTTGAGCTGCTGCACAGGCCCGACGCCGGGCAGATTTTCATAGACGGGCAGGAGATCACCGCCCGGGGCGCGGACGTGGACGCTATCCGCCGCAGCATGGGCATGGTGTACCAGAAATTCCACCTTTTTTCCGAGATGGACGTTATGGACAACCTCTGCCTCGCGCCCGTGCGCCTGAAGGGAATGAAACGCGCCGACGCGGAGGCTAAGGCGATGGAGCTCCTTTCGCAGGTCGGCCTTGCCTCGCGCGCGCACGCATGGCCCACGGTGCTCTCCGGCGGGCAGCAGCAGCGTATCGCCATCTGCCGCTGCCTCATGATGGAGCCGAAGGTGCTGCTTTTTGACGAGCCGACGAGCGCGCTCGACCCGACGATGGTGGGCGAGGTGCTGGCCGTTATTCGCATGCTCGCCAAGCGCGACATGACGATGCTCATCGTGACGCATGAGATGAATTTCGCCCGCGAGGTCGCCACGCGCGTTCTGTTCCTCGCAGACGGCGGGATTTACGAGGAGGGCACGCCCGCGGAGATTTTCGACAGCCCGAAGAGGGAGAAAACCGTCGCGTTCATCCGGAAAATCAAGTTTTTCAGCTTCGAGATAGAGGACAGGAGCTTCGACCTCATGCAGCTTCAGGGCGGCATCCAGACCTTCGGCGAGAAGTACGGCCTCACGCAGAAGAAGGTGTATCGCCTGCAAATCTGCTGCGAGGAGCTTGTCTATGAGCTTTTGGAGCATTGCTACGCGCCGGACGAGCCCGTGAGCATGGCGCTTACGGTGTCTTATTCCGAAGCGGATCAGAGCACGGAGATAGACCTTAGCTGCACCGGCGCTCAGTTCGACCCCTTCACGCAGGACGACGACGGCCTCGGCGTCACCATCCTCAAGCGCATGGCACAGGAGCTGAGCTGCCGCTGGGAGAACGGGCGCAACGCGATAACGATTAAGCTGTAAGCGCTGCCTGCGGGCAGTGAGGTTGACGCGCGGAAGTGTTATTATTGTATTCATATAATTTAACATATTATATTACCAGGAGGAATACTCATGAAAAGAATCCTTGCATTGGCACTTATTCTTATCCTTTGCCTTGCTTTATTCGGCGGCTGCAGCCAGACGGGTTCGCCTGCTGACGGGGGCGCTTCCGCTTCTTCGGGCGACACTCCTGCCGACACTCCTGCTGACGCGCCCGCCGACGGGGGCGACGCTTCCGCTGAGGGACCCAGCCCGGAAGAAATCGCGGCGTCGATGGACTCTACCGGCGTTCTGGCCTTCCTGAACTTCTCGGAAACCCAGTTCGGAAGGTGGTCGGTCATCTTCAACTACCTCGGAAACTCGCTCATTGAGGACGGCTATGTCATCTCGGAAATGGCCATCGCCAACCCCGACGCCGAGGCGAACCTCGTCATCCCGTATTACCCGGTCATCTACTATGATTCGCTCGACGCGATGATAATGGGCCTGCTCTCCGGCGAAATAATCTCCTTCGACATTTATTCCTGCGTCGCCGATTACATCTGCGCGCAGAACGACGCTCTCGTAAACTACATAAAGTACGACACGAAGAAGGAGCGCACGCCCTTTGTTCAGGCGGTGTTCGACCGCTTTGAAAACGGCTTCTCCTTCATGATGATGGAATCGAAAACCGCGCTGCGCGACGAGTTTGACGCCGCCATAAGCGCCATGAAGGCCGACGGCACGCTCGACCGGCTCATCAAGGAGAACATCACCGACGTTGTGGGCGGCGCTGAGCCCAAGCCCATTACGCTGCCTCAGGAGGCAGGTCGCGAGACCATCCGCGTCGCCGTTACTGGCTCGCTGCCGCCGATGGACTATGTCGCGGCGGACGGCACCTTCGCGGGCTTCAACACCGCCATCCTCGCCGAGATAGGCGAGCGCATCGGCAAGAACGTCGAGCTCGTCCAGGTGGACTGCCTCGGCCGCGCGACCGCTCTGGCCAGCGGCAACGTGGACGTCGTGTTCTGGATACGCGGCGACAAGGAGGGCTCCAACTTCGCCGAAATGACCGAAGCTGAGTATGCCCAGTACAAGGCCGAGCTCGAGGCACAGTTCACGCCCGAGGAGAAGAAGGCCATGGAGGTGATGGAGGAGTATCTGCCCCGCCCGATGGATTATTCCAAGGATATGCCGGACGGAACCGTTATCACCGAGCCTTATTACACCGATATCCCCGTCGGCATAATGACGAGGGATATGTACGACGCATATCTTGCGATGCTCAGCGGCGGCTAAGCCCGGTTTTGCACCGGAGCCATGCGGGGCTGCCCCTGATTATTGACTATCTCACACAGAAGTCCTGTAATTGTCAACACT
>JAEEUX010000125.1 GCA_016290695.1 Oscillospiraceae bacterium | reverse complement strand
AGTCTACGAGCATGAGGTATACGACGAGCTTCCCGACATCGACGAGGTCGAGGATTACCCGGTGAGCGTGTTCATGTCCCGCCACGGCTACTTCAAGAAAATCACGCCGCAGTCGCTCAGAATGAACAGCGAGCAGAAGTATAAGGAGGAGGACGAGGCCTTCCTGCGCTACGAGACCTCCAACCGCGCGGAGCTGCTCGTATTTACGGATAAGTGCATGGTCTACAAGGCCCGTCTTGCCGATTTTGAGGATACGAAGGCTTCCGCTTTGGGCGTTTTCCTCCCGGCGAAGCTCCAGATGGACGAAAACGAGACTCCGGTATTTATGCTTATCCCGGGAGATTATTCCGGCAGCATACTGTTTTTCTATGAAAATGGCAAGGTGGGCAGGGTGCTGCTTTCATCTTACGCTACGAAGACGAACCGCAAAAAGCTCATGGGCGCCTATTCCGATAAGGCGCCGCTGTGTACCATAATGCAGCTTGAGGAGGAATGCGAGATAGTCATATCCTCCACCGAGGGCAGGGCCCTTATCTTCAATTCCGCGCAGCTCGCGCCGAAGGCGGCGCGTGACACGCAGGGCGTCTCCGTGATGAACCTGAAGACGAAATACCGCGTGAAGGACGCTAAGCGCCTAGACGCTTCCGCCCTCACGAACCATTCCCGCTACAGGGCAAGAAGCCTGCCTGCCGCCGGCGCGATAGTCAAGCCGGAGGATATGGGCGAAGAACAGATAGCGATTTTTTAAGGCAACAACGCATAATTCCGGCGCAAAGAATGCGCCGTCAGAATTTGCGTCAGATTGTTCAAAAAACGCAGGTAATACTTTGTGTATTGCCGAGTATTTTTGGACGATATGACGGAACATTCTGCAAGCAGAGTGTGTGGCGGGAATTGTGCGGTGTTACCTTAAAACGGAAGGAGGCGCAGAGCCGTGAAATTTCATAAGACCCGCCTGAAACGGCTCTGCGTTTTTGCGTTGGCGCTGTGTTTCACCCTTGGCTTTTCGGGCTGCGATCTTTTTGAAAAGGAATACAGGACGGAGACAGATTACGTCGATTCCTCCTCTGAACTGAAGGACGAGCCCGGCATAATCACCGTCCAGAACTATATCGGCATGAAAAACGCCCTCATTCAGCTTATAAACAACGCGGAGGAATACGGCACTATCAGGACAGATAAATACCGCGGTTCCGCTGAGGACGATATCTCCCGCGCTTGCTTCGAGGTTACGCGCGAGACTCCCATCGGCCTCTACGCTGTAGACTACATGACCCACAGCGTTTCGCAGATCCTGTCCTATTACCAGATGGAAATATACATCCGATATAAGCGCACTGCGGACGAGATAGCCGGCGTGACGACGGTTTATTCGGCTCAGGATACCTATGACTATATCCAAAACGCTCTTGAGAGCTTTGACAGTTCCGTCGCCGTATTGCAGGTTTCGTCCTCAGTGAGCGAGGAAGAGATAGAGCGGTTTGTGGATGAACATTATCTTTCCTCCCTGCAAAACATTCCCGAGAAGCCGAAGATTACGATAAACACCTATGTCGCCGACGCTGATGCCATACAGAAGATAACCGAGGTCGTTTTCAGTTATACGCAGACCAAGAGCGAGCTGAGAGAAAAGGCGAGGCAACTTCGCGACTTTGCCTATTCCTTCTATGATAGCAATAATTTTGGCAATATAAGCCATGTCTGCACCGGCATTATGGAGCGCGCAAAACCCGGACTTACGGGAAAAACGGCGTATAACGCCCTCTTCGGAACGAATTTTGCCGACTCTGAGGGTTATGCCCTCGCAGTGAAGCTCCTTTGCATATCGGGAGGAATTGAATGCTACGTCGTGAAAGGGCGGCTCAATAATTCCGAGCATTTTTGGAACATTGTAAATGTCGACGGTGCGTATTATCATCTGGACCTCTTCACCGCTGACAAAAAGCAGATCACAGCCGCACTTTTGGCGGATAACAATATGTGGGCTTCCTACCAGTGGGATAACGCCGCGTACCCCGCCTGCACGGGCAGGAAAAACGTCGTCAGGACGGAAGAAAACGAGCCTGAATCGGACGTTGAAATTCAATAACAACAGGGTGCGCTGCTTTGAGCGCACCCTGTTTTGTTCGATGTATAATTTTAATTGCCACGGTCGCGGAAGCCTTCAAAGTTTCCGTATTCTTTTGACTATGAGGCCTGCCAAAAAGGCGCTGAATATGCCGAACAGCGCGCCGCACAAAATGTCCGTCGGAAAATGCGCGCCGATATAGAGGCGCGCAAGGGAAATGAGTGCCGCAGGAATAAAGGCGAGCGCAGCCTTTTTCCCTTTTGCGGCTGCCAGAGCATAGGCGGCCGCAAAGCTGCTCGACGCGTGGCCGGAGGGGAAAGAAAAGCCGCTCGCGTCGGCAAAACGCCCCATGAGCGGGGCAAAGCCTTCGATCAGCTCAAAGGGACGCGGGCGGGCAACTACGTTTTTGATTATGAGATTTGAAACAATGAGGCTGAATATAAGCGAAAGCACTATATATGCGACGGTTCGGCGATCTCCCCTGAAGAAAAACACGGCGGCGATTATCAGCCACAGGGCGCCGAGGGTTCCGAGCGCGGAGAAGAAATACATCACGGGGCTCAGCACCGGGCAGACGATATGCTCCCGGACGAAAAGTACAGCCGCCGTATCAAAAGACTGGATTATTCTGCTCAACTCCTAAAGAATCAAGGATTGTCGAAGCTGTATTTGCTCTGAAACTCCTCAAAGTGACGGGTGAAGGATTCCTGCTTCATCTTTTCGATGTTTTTAAGGTATTCGTGCGTGTTGAATTCGTCCGTCTCAAGCTCGATTATTGCCAGCGCGACGTTGGAGCAATGGTCGGAGATACGCTCGTAATTCGTGAGCAAATCGTTGAAGGTGAAGCCCTGCTCGAGCGAACAAAGCCCCTTTTGCAAGCGGTCAACGTGGTGGAGCTTCATCTCGTCGCAGAGCGAGTCGATAACCTCCTCAAGCGGCTCTACCTTTGCTGCGAGTTCTATATCGTCTCGAACGAAGGCGTCTACGGTGATGGCGAGAATTTCGGAGATTGCGCTCTGGATTACGCTCAGCTCGTGCTGCGCTTCACCTGAATAGCTGATGCCCTTCTCGTTTATCTCCTTGGCGACGTTGGCTATGTTCTCCGTATGGTCTGAGATGCGCTCAAAGTCGGAAAGTGTGTGCAGAAATTTTGAGACCTCGGCGTTCTGTTCCTTGGTGAGCTCATGGCGGGTGATTTTCATGAGGTAGGTGCCGATGGAGTCCTCGTACTTGTCTGAGAGGTTTTCAAGCTCGTCCACGCGGCGATATTCTTCGTCGTTGTAGTTTTTGAGAAGGTCAAAGGCGTAATTCAGGCCGTTTTGTGTAATGCGCGCCATGTCCTGCGCAAACTCGCGGCAATGGGATATAGCGAGCGGGGGATAGGGGAGAAAGCGGTCCTCAAGATGAACGCTGATGGCTGCGGGAGATGCCGCGCCGTCCTTCACCTTCACTATCTTGCCGGTCAGACGCTCCAGGACACCCGTAAGCGGCGCGAGCGCAACGATTGTTATGAAGCGGAAAACCGTATTCGTAAGCGCGACGCTGACCGTCGTCATCGTGAGGGACATGAAGGGGAGCGGGTAAACGGCGTTTATTGCGTAGAAAACTATTCCGCAGAAGGCCACGCCGAAGATGTTTATGAGCAGATATACGAGGCTCGTGCGCTTGCCGTTGTCGTTGGCACCGAGAGCTGAGAGCAGGACAGGAACCGCCGCGCCTATCGCGATGCCCATTATGAGGGGCAGAGCTGTCGCAAAATCAATCGCGCCCGTCATTGAGAGCGCCTGTAGAATACCGACGGCGGCGGAGGCACTTTGGAGGATGGATGTGAACAGAATGCCCACAAGGATGCCAAGAATGGGGTTTGAGAATACGGTGAGGAGGTTTATGAAGGCCTCGCTTTCCTTTAGCGGAGAAACAGCGGCGCTCATTGAGCTCATGCCGAACATCAGAACGGCGAAGCCGAGAAGAATTTCACCAAGCTGGTGGCGCGATTGCTTTTTGGAGAACATTCGGAGAATGATTCCGATTATCGCGATGATACCCGTTAGGGTGGAGGTCGATAAAATCTGGATGAGTCCGTCGCTCGTGCCGAGAGCGGAGAGGCAGATGACCCAGCCCGTGACGCTCGTTCCGAGTATTGCGCCGAGGATTATGCCTATTGCCTGCCGGAGCTGCATCATGCCGGAGTTTACGAAGCCGACGACCATAGCGGAGGTTGCGGAGGAGGACTGAATGACAGCCGTAACGCCCGTTCCGAGAAGAATGCCCTTGAGAGGCGTGCTCGTAAGCTTATATAAGAGCAGCTCGAGACGGTTTCCGGCTATTTTTTTCAGACCTTCACCCATGAGCGACATTCCGAAAAGGAACAGCGCGACGCCGCCGAGAAGGGATATTATGTTAAATATATCCATATAAGTCCTCCGTGCAGACAAGAAAACTGCAAAAATAAAGCCGCGTGAGCCGGGGGCTTTTGCGGTAATCTACAATAAAATTATATCTTACGGCAGATATAAAAGCAAGAGCGCCGCTAAGCTTACTTTCAACAAAATTCAGCAGGAAAACCGATAAAAAGGAAACATTTTATCCAGTGTCGGGAGTTCATCTGAACGCATAGATGCCGTAGAGCGTGAGGCTGCCGTCGGCGGGTGAAAAGTCCATGGAGCAGCACGCCGCGAGCTTGGAGACGTTTATACAGTAGGCCGAGAGGCAGAAAAACACTTCCTCCGGGTGCGGGCAGGGCTTATTTTCGCGCGCGGCACATTCGCCGCAGAGGGCGCAGCCGCTCGCTCCGACGAAAACTCCCTCGTGGCCCGCCTTTTTCATCGCGGCGACGGTCTTTTGCTGCGAAGCGTTGTGCTTTGCCTTCGCGTCTAAAATGAGCGGGGCAGTCTTTGCGGTAAATTCGCGTATTTCGGGCCATTTGGACTGGAACACCGCGACGTAGGGGGAAGAGACAAGCTTATCGTGCAGTTCCTCCGGCGTCCCGCAAAAGGGCGGGCAGGAATAGCTCGCGCCGTAATTCCCGCAAAGGTTCTCCTCGCAGTATTTGCGGAAGGAATAATCAAAGACGAGCTTTTCGGTGCCTACAACGGCGGCGGAGAAAAAGCCCGCGTCGAGTGCTGTTTTTATTATGTCCTCGTTTTTCATATTGAAGCCTCCCGATAATAAATGTGGCATATTTTTCTTGATTACAGAATACAATAATATCCTCCGAAAAACAAGCCCTGAACTATACTGACGAAAAAACGGTTCCCGCCGGTTTGAGCGGGAACCGTTTTGTACCGGCGCAGTTTACGCCTCTATACACGTGAGCGCGCCGTCCTTCACGCGGTAGACAATGTCCGCAAGCACGGAAACCTCCGTGTCATGCGTGACTACGATTACGCAGCAGCCCTTTTCGTGCGCAAGCTGCCGAAGTATTTCGATTACGTTTACAGTGTTCGCCGTATCCAGATTTCCTGTGGGCTCATCGGCAAGAATGGTTTTTGCGCCGGAGGCGAGGGATCGCGCGATCGCGACTCTCTGCTGCTCGCCGCCGGAAAGATTTGCTGGGAAACGGCTGAATTTTTCCACCCCTATACCCACGCTTTCGAGCAGCGGCCTGGCGCGCTCTTTCGCTTCCTTCGGGTGTAGCCCGCATAGCTCCATCGGGTAGCAGACGTTTTCGATAACCGTCATGAGCGGGAAAAGATGAAAGGCCTGAAATATCATTGAAATGCTCTCGCGGCGATATGCGTCGAGGTCCATATCTCTCAGGCTTTTCTCGCCGAAATGGATTTCTCCGCTTGTGGGCAGGTCGAGCCCCGCAAGCAAGGATAGCAGAGTGGATTTTCCGCTTCCGGAGGGGCCGATGAGGGCATAGAGAAGCCCCGGCTCAAAGACGCAGGAAACATCTTTTATCGCTGCCGTCGCCGCTCCGCGATAAGTGTAGGATACGTTCTGCATGGAAATGGCGGACATTATCTTGCCTCCTTAAATTATAAAATGCTGCGCTGTCCGGCGATGGAGAGGGCACCTTATTCCTTCGCCTGCAAAAGCTCCAAAACCTTGCTTTTGGTTACGTTTACCGCTGCGGCTGTGCTCCCGGCGGCGCAGGCTGCCAAATGGAAAACAAGGTAAACGGCTATTGCTGCGGCAGCCGCCGCAAGTCCGGTGCCGTGAAGCGCGAAGAGAACGGCTAAAGCGAGCGCGACACCCACGAAACAGAGCAAAAGCTGCTCCCCGGTGAGAAGCGCGCGGGTGCGCCGTTTCGTCGTCCCGAGGACGCGCAGAAGCGCCGCCTCCCGGATGCGCTGCAATATCATTAAGCCCATGATTATCGCGGCTGTCAGCACCGCCGCGGCAAAGGCTATGGGGTAGAGCGTTTCTATGAGCCTGTATGTGTTGTAGGCCCTGTCCGCCTCCGAGGTGTCCATGGAGAAACGCGCGGAGCGAGCCGCGTCCGGGTCCAGCATGCTGTCTGCGTATTGCTGGAAGCTCAGCGCGTCATGGTAGTTCCTGAGGCTGAATTCCGCTAAGGAAAGCGTGTCTACGTTCATTAGAACCTGATAAAAGCTGCGCGCACCGAGCGGAATATAAACGGTGCCGTCGCCGCCTTCGAAGCAGCCGACAATTTTAGCCTTTGCGCTGTGGCGGTGGTAGCTGCGAAGAAGCGCCTCAAGCGGCTCGTGAATAAAGTTGTAAGCGCTGAGATAACCGAGAAATCCCTTTTCATTCAGTTCAACTATATCGCCGAGGCTAAGCCCTGCCTCCTCCATAAGCGAGCGAGGCATAATGCATATATTTTCACTCTGTGCCGAGAAGCTTTCCGCGTCGTAACCACCGATGAAACTGATATCATCCGTGACGCTGCGGCTGACGTCGTTAGTAAGACTATAGCTGCAAAAGACGTACTCCTCCTCAATTCCCGGCAGGGGAATTTCGCCTGTAGGGTGGATTATTTCATAATAACCGCCCGTGACAAAGCCGCTTTCGGCAACGTCGTCTGCCCGGGTGAGTTTTATCCCGGAAAAACGCGCCTTTACGTCTACGGAATTGTAAAGGACCTTGTAAGAATCCCGCAAAACGGCGAACTGCCCCATTGAGCCGAAAAGGAGCCCCGTCGCGATTATAAGCAGGAGCGAGCGGGAGAGTGAGCGCCGCATATGCTTCCAGATATATCGCCGCATGAAGCCCGGCGCGGGGCGCGACTTATGCGCGAAGGAGTTCAGCTCCCGAATGAGAGAAAAGTCCGCATTCACAGCCGCCGTTTCCGCTATGACAGCGTTCTTTTTCGTTTTTGGCGCGCGGGAGGAGCCTTGCAGAAGCTCCAGAGGATTCCGTCCGCCTATCCGCCTTAATCCGACGTATGCGAAAAGAAGCAGCATGGCGAGACAGAGCGCGGCGCTGAAGACTACGGGGAGCAAGGGGATGCTCTCGTTTATCGTTCCGCCGAACTGAAGGTAGCTTTCCAGACTTTTCGCTATTGTCGCGGAACTATAATATACGGCGAGAGCCGAGCCTATGAGCACGCCCAAAGCGGACAGAACGGCGAG
>JAEEUX010000124.1 GCA_016290695.1 Oscillospiraceae bacterium | reverse complement strand
CCGCCTTTTGGCAAATTATCCCGATTGCCTGCGCGAGCGCTATAAGCTTACACCCAAAGGCGACGAAGCGGGCTGGGAGCTGCTTGAAGCCGCGGCAAGAAAGCGCGGCTTTCTCATTTCGGGCGGCGAGCTCGACACGGAGCGCATGGCGGCAATTTTGCTTGATGAGTTCCGCGGCGGCGTTATCGGAAGGATAACGCTCGAATGGCCGGAAAGAGGCACAGAATGAAGAGTATTCCGCTTGACCTGCTTGAAAAATATTCTCTCGTCTGCGGGGTGGACGAAGCGGGACGCGGTCCCCTTGCGGGCCCTGTTTACGCGGCGGCGGTAATGTTGCCACAGGACGCGGATATTCCGGGACTTGACGATTCAAAAAAGCTCAGTGAGAAGAAGCGTGAGCTTCTATATGACGAGATTTGCAGCAAGGCAATAGCCTTTTCCGTCTCTTCCGTTTCGGAAACGGTGATAGACGATATTAACATTTTAAATGCGACGTATCAGGCTATGCAGCTTGCCATTGAAGGGCTTGACCCTGTTCCGGGTCTCGCGCTTATAGACGGAAACCGTTCTTCGGGAATAAGCTTCCCGAACCAGACCGTAGTGGGCGGCGACGGGATTTATTCCTGCATTGCGGCAGCGAGCATACTTGCGAAGGTGAGCAGGGATCGCTTTATGCTCCAAATGGCGGAACAATATCCGCAGTACGCCTTTGAAAAACATAAGGGATACGGGACACGTCTTCACTATGAACGGCTTAGGGAGTTTGGCCCGAGCCCGATACACAGGAAAACCTTCCTGCGTAAAATGCACTGACGGAGCTTCATGATGAATACAAAGCTTGCCGGCGCCATGGGTGAAGCCTATACCGCCGAATTCTTCAGAAAAAAGAAATATGAAGTTCTCGCAATGAACTACAGAACGAAATTCGGAGAAATCGACCTTATCGCGGCGGATAAAAAACGCCTCGTCTTCGTCGAAGTTAAGCTTCGCAAGAAGGGCGGAGTTACCCGTGCGGCGGACGCTGTGAGCGCCTCAAAGCGAAGGAAGCTCAGGCTTGCCGCCGATCAGTGGCTTTACTCAAACGCCGCGTATTCGTCAAAAGACATAAGCTTTGCCGTCGTCGAGCTTTATACGGCGGAGGACGGGGCAAAAATAGAAGACATTAATATTATTGAGTCGGCGTTTTGACCGGCAGGAGGCAGAATTGGAAATCCCTTATTTTGACGCGCATTGTGACACTATTGCCACGCTCGATTATTTCGGCAAACCGGGCGATACATTAAGAAAGAACAGCTTTCATAACGATTTGGAGCGCCACGGCAAATACGCTCCGTCGGCACAGTTTTTTGCCATCTGGGGCATGGAGAAATCCGCTTACGGGCGCCTTCACAGCCGCTTTTTGCAGGAATACGAGCAGGTTCATGACTGCGCGGAGTTTTGCCGCAGCGCGAAGGACGCCGAGAAAGCCTTCGCCGAAGGCAAAACCGCAATGTTCCTCAGCGTTGAGGGCGCGCAGCTCATTGACGGCGAAGCCGGACTCGACGGCGCGTTTAACGACGGCGTGAGAGCCATAACGCTTACATGGAACATAGCCAATTCGCTCTCCGGCACCTGCGTCGAAGAGCCCGAACGCGGCCTCAGCGACGAGGGCCTGCGCTTCGTTAAAAGATGCAATGAACTCGGCGTTATAGTGGACGTTTCCCATATCTCCGACCCCGGCTTCTGGGACGTCGTTCGCGTTTCGCAAAAGCCCATAGTCGCGACGCATTCCAATTCGCGCGAGGTTTTCTCCCATGTGAGAAACCTTACGGACGATATGTTTAAGGCAATTCGCGACAGCGGCGGAACGGCGGGGCTGAACCTTGCATCCGATTTCGTAGGCGACGACCCGACAATAGACGATATCATCCGTCATGCCGAGCATTTTCTGAATCTCGGAGGCGAGCACAGCGTTTCCTTCGGCTGCGACTTTGATGGCTGCCAGTACCTGCCTGAGGGCGTAACCGGGACGGAGAGCCTTGAAATAATATATTATGACTTTGAAAAGGCTTTTGGGACGCAGATAACGAACGATATATTTTATAATAACCTAATGAGGGTGGTGCAGCAGGTATGCGATATTTAAGTACAAGAAACAAGAACCTCGACTATTCTGCGGCTGAGGCTATCTCGACGGGACTATCCCGCGACGGCGGTCTCTTTACTCCTCGGCTCTTTCCTGAGCTGGGAATCGAAGAGCTAAAAAAGCTTTCTGCCATGGATTATCGCGGGCGTGCAGTGGAGATAATGAAGCTCTTTCTCGATGATTTCAGCCGCGAGGAGCTTGAGGACTTTGCCAAGGCGGCATATGCGGATAATTACGATTCTACCGAGCCCGCGCCTCTACACAAGATAGACGCAAAAACCTCGTTCCTCGAGCTCTGGCATGGCCCTACCTGCGCCTTCAAGGACATGGCGCTTCAGATGCTGCCTCATTTCCTTACCGCTTCGCTCAAAAAGACGGGCGAAACCAAGGAGGTTTGCATCCTGGTCGCCACCTCGGGAGACACGGGCAAGGCGGCGCTTGAAGGCTTTAAGGACGTCAAGGGTACGCGCATCCTCGTATTTTATCCTGAGGACGGTGTTTCCGACGTTCAAAAGCTCCAGATGACCACGCAGGAGGGTTCCAACGTAAGAGTCTGCGCAGTTAAGGGCAATTTTGACGACGCACAGAACGGCGTTAAGGCGATATTTTCCGATGAAAAGCTCCGCGAGCAGCTTGCGGACAGAGGCTTTTTCCTTTCCTCGGCTAATTCCATAAACTGGGGCAGACTCCTCCCGCAGATCGTTTATTATTTCTCCGCCTACTGCGACATGGCGGCAAACGGCAGCATCAGCCTCGGCGACAAGATTAATTTTTGCGTGCCGACGGGTAACTTCGGCAACATCCTCGCCGGATATTACGCCAAGAAGATGGGCCTTCCCGTGAATAAGCTCGTCTGCGCCTCCAACGCAAATAACGTCCTGACGGACTTTATCCAAACGGGCACATATAACAAGAACCGCCCGTTCATAACGACAGTTTCTCCCTCAATGGACATACTCATTTCCAGCAACCTCGAGCGTCTGCTCTTCGACCTTTCCGGCGGAAACGACGAGACGGTTAAGGGCTACATGGCACTGCTCGCTTCGGAGGGTAAATACACTGTTGGTCCTGAAATCAAGGCCGCGATTGACGCCAATTTCGCCTCCGGCTTCTGCGACGATGCCGCGACGAAGGCGACGATAGGCAGATATTTCAAAGAGAATAATTACCTTATCGACACTCATACGGCGGTTGCCGCAAAGGTCCTTGCCGATTACAGAGACAAAACCGGCGATATGACGCCCACGGTGGTCGTTTCCACGGCGAGCCCTTATAAATTCTGCGCCGCCGTGCTTGAGGCGGTGGGGAAGAAGACGGACGCTCCTGGCCTCGAGCTTATCGACAAGCTCAGCGAATGCACCGGTATCCCCGCTCCCGCGCCGCTCGCTTCGCTAAAATCCAAAGCAAAGCGTTTTGAGGGCAGCGTGGAGAAAGCGGAAATGACAGGCGTGGTTCTCGATTTTCTCAGATAAGAGGTGAGTTTATGGCTCTTTATGCCATAGGCGATACGCACCTATCGCTCAATTCGGACAAGCCTATGGATTTCTTTGGCGGCGAATGGGAAAATTATGTTGATAAGCTGCGTGAGGGCTTTTCAAAGCTTACGGAGGACGACGTATGCGTTATCTGCGGCGACGTTTCATGGGCGATGGACCTTGAAGAAGCGGAGGAGGATTTTCGTTTCCTTGCGGAGCTTCCCGGAAAGAAGCTTATTTTAAAGGGGAACCATGACTATTGGTGGACTACTGCAAGCAAGGCGAAAAAGTTTTTTATTGAAAAAAACATAAGCGGTATTGACTTTCTTCATAATAACTGTCATTTTTATAATGATGTGGCTATCTGTGGGACGCGCGGCTGGTTCTATGAAGAAGAAACGCATAACAGCGAGCATGACAAGAAGATAATGAACAGAGAGCTTATGCGCCTTGAAGCCTCGCTCAAATGCGCGGGCGACAAAAGAAAATACTGCTTCCTGCATTATCCGCCCCGTTTTCGTGGGTATGTCTCAGAGGACACCCTGGCCATATTTAAAAAATACGGTGTTCAGCGCTGTTATTACGGGCACATACACGGCAAAGGCCACCATTTCGCGCTCGAAGGATTATACGACGGAGTGGACTATAAGCTCGTGTCAGCGGACTATATTCGATTTTCCCCAATAAAAATTTGCGATTAATTAAAATTTTTTTTGAAAAAGAGTAGAAATAACCGATATTATTTGCTATGATAGCATAGCGCACTGCGTATAAACGCTCATGTTATTAATTATGTCAACCGTTTTGGCGCTGCGCATTACTGTGACGGTATAAGAATTTGGAGGACAACCTAAAATGGAAGTAAAAAATGTTGAAAAAAGAGAAAAAAGCTCTGCGGCAATCACTGTAGCTCTCAGTCCCGAGGAGTTCGAGAAGGCATTAATGGACGCCTACAAGAAGAACAAGAAGTCTATTTACATTCCCGGATTCAGAAAGGGCAAGGCTCCCCGTGCTATCATCGAAAAGATGTACGGCGAGGGCGTGTTTTATGATGACGCTATTTCCGCCGTTGCGCCCGAGGCATACTATTTTGCCATCAAGGATAAAGAGCTTAAGGTTGTCGCAGCTCCTTCCCTTGAAAACGCAAACGTTACCGACGACAAGGCTCTCGAGCTTACTATAGTCACGGCTCTTTACCCAGAGGTTACTCTCGGAAAGTATAAGGGTCTTGAGGCTGTTCGCAAGGAAGCAAAGGTCGAGGATTATGAGATAGACGCCGAGATTGACACGCTCCGCAACAGAAACAGCAGCATCGAAACCGTTGACAGAGAAGCCAAGTTTGGCGATACCGTCGTTATCGACTACGATGGCGAGTGTGACGGCGTTCACTTCGACGGAGGCAAGGGCGAGAATTACAGCCTTGAAATAGGCTCCAACACCTTCATCCCCGGCTTTGAGGTTCAGCTTATCGGCGCGAAGGCCGGCGAGGATCGCGACGTTAACGTCACCTTCCCCGAGCAGTATCATGCCGAAAACCTCGCAGGCAAGGCTGCAGTATTCCATTGCAAGGTTCACGAAGTCAAGGAGAAGATTCTCCCCGAGCTTGACGACGAATTTGCAAAGGACGTTTCCGAGTTCGATACTCTCGAGGAGTACAAGAACAGCATCCGCGAGCGCCTCATGAAGAAAAAGACCGACGATTCCAGAGACGGTTTTGTAGACCTTCTTATGGACCAGATCAGAGAAGGCATGACCGTTGAGGTTAACGATGCCATGATAGACGAGCGCGTCGACCGCGTCGTTGAGGATTACGCAAACAGAGTGCAGTCTCAGGGTATGCCCTTCGAGCAGTATCTCCAGATGTTCGGCTCCAACATTGAGGAGTTCAAGAAGCAGAGTCGTCCCAACGCTGAAAAGCAGATACTTAACGAGATCGCTCTTGCAAAGATTGCCGAGCTCGAAGGGATAACCGTTTCCGAGGAGGACAAGGAGGCCGAATTTAAGAAGCTTGCAGAAAACTACGGCGTTGACGTTGACTCCGTGAAGAATTTCTTCGATGTTGAGCTTCTCACGGAGAGCATCCTTCTCAACAAGGCGGCTGATTTCGTTGTAGACAACGCAGTTGCGCTGCCTGAGCCCGAGGAAAAGGCGGATGATAAGGCAGAATCTAAGCCTGCCAAGAAGCCCGCAGCAAAGAAGACCTCGACCAAGACCGCAGACAAGGCTGCCGACGCTAAACCCGCCGCCAGGAAGACTACTAAGAAGGCGGAGGAAAAGGCTGAGGACGGCGAAGCAAAGCCTGCGGCGAAGAAGCCCGCTGCCAAGAAGACCGCAAAGAAGGCAGAGGAAAAGGCCGAAGACGGCGAAGCAAAGCCCGCGGCGAAGAAGCCCGCGGCTAAGAAAACCGCCAAGAAAGCGGAAGACAAGGAATAATTACCTACAGGATTGTTATAATATACAAATGTGCAACTTAGGCAGAGCAGGGAGGAATGAATAAATGAGCCTTATACCTTATGTTGTTGAACAGACCTCAAGAGGCGAAAGATCATACGATATTTTTTCTCGTCTTCTGAACGACCGTATAGTATTCCTTTCGGAGGAAGTGAACGACACTACGGCGAGCATCGTCGTTGCGCAGCTTCTGTATCTTGAAGCGCAGGACCCCGATAAAGATATCCAGTTCTATATCAATAGCCCCGGTGGCGTTATAACTGCCGGAATGGCTATTTACGACACTATGCAGTATATAAAGGCGGACGTATCTACAATATGCGTAGGTATGGCGGCGAGCATGGGCGCGTTCCTTCTTTCTGCCGGCGCCAAGGGAAAGAGAATTGCCCTTCCCAACGCCGAGATAATGATTCATCAGCCCTCCGGCGGAGCAAAGGGTCAGGAGACTGATATTCAGATTCAGGCTGCAAGAATAGCGCAGATGAAGAAAAAGCTTAATTCCATCCTTGCTCAGAATACGGGCAAGAGCATAGAAGAGATAGAGAGAGACTGCGAGAGAGACCACTTCCTTACGGCGGAAGAAGCTGTGGAATACGGTCTTATCGACAAGGTGATTTATTCAAGATAAACGCCGGAAAGAGCGGGTAGTTGCTTATGCCTAAGAGTGATGAAAAAAGACCTGTGAGATGTTCCTTCTGCGGCAAGTCACAGGATGACGTAAAAAGAATAATCGCGGGCAAAAACGCCTTTATTTGCGACGAGTGTATCCAGCTCTGCATCGGTATTATCGACGATGAGATGTCGCGTCCTAATTCCCGCAGCAAGGTAAGCAATGTCGGGGGACTCAATCCCGCGCATCTTTCTCTGCCAAAGCCGCGCGAAATAAAGGAATTCCTTGACGAATACATTATAGGCCAGGAAAAGACCAAAATTGCCTTGAGCGTTGCGGTTTATAACCATTATAAGCGTATAATCTACGGCGGAGGGACGGACGTTGACCTTCAAAAGAGCAATATTCTCCTTCTCGGCCCTACGGGCAGCGGAAAGACGCTTTTCGCTCAGACCCTTGCGAAGATTTTGCAGGTCCCGTTCGCCATTGCTGACGCAACGACACTTACCGAGGCCGGGTATGTTGGCGATGATGTTGAGAACATCCTGCTTCGCCTCCTGCAGGCCGCGGATTTTGACGTTGAGCTTGCTCAGCGCGGTATTATCTATATAGATGAGCTCGATAAGATTTCCAGAAAGAGCGAGAACACCTCCATCACTCGAGACGTAAGCGGCGAGGGCGTTCAGCAGGCTCTTTTGAAGATACTCGAGGGTACGGTGGCAAATGTCCCGCCTCAGGGCGGAAGAAAGCACCCGCATCAGGAGTTCATCAAGATAGACACTACGAATATTCTTTTTATCTGCGGCGGCGCCTTTGCGGGCATCGAGAAAATAATCGAAAACCGCATGAATAAAAAGACTATTGGCTTCGGCGCCGAGATAAAGACGAAGGAAGAACGTGACGACGGAAAAATCCTTGAAAATGTCCAGTCGCACGATATCCTCAAGTACGGCATT
>JAEEUX010000123.1 GCA_016290695.1 Oscillospiraceae bacterium | reverse complement strand
GATATCCATGTGAGGTTGTCGCCCATTTTCGTGAGCTCGGCCTTGCGCGCGGCGTCCGCGCAGTCTTTTGCTTTGTCATAGCAGGTCTGTCCGTAACGCTTTAGGAGAACCGTTGCGCCGTCGCAGACTATTTCGACGGATTTGTAGAAGAGGTGTTTGTTGATATCGTCGCCCATGAGGTTGTTGCGGTGGGCTTCTATCCATTCATGAGCCTCGGCGCGAATGGCGGCGTAGCCCGTGGAGAGAATTTTCTTGTAGCCGGGGGTGGAGTGACCCGTGGGCATCATGATGATGGGCATATTTTCGCCGAAGGAGCGCACGCCGAGGCGGTTGAGCTCGTCATAGCCGTCCGGCTGCCATGAGTCGACAAGGCTGTTGACCGTTCTGCCGCGCCAGTATTCGCTGACGGATTTGAGGGCCTCCATGTCCTCGGGGCTCATGACGAGGCGCAGCTCGTCGGTATCCGGGTTATGGTAGAGCCCGTCGTCGCCCATCTTCCACACGCCGCTGTCCACAAGGCCGGTATACATATCGCCGGCGCCCCAGCGGGGATTAATGACGGTTCCGCAAAAATACTTAGTGTTGTTGGCGACGAGGGTTTCATGGTCCTCGACGCGGGTGGTCTGATTTTCGCACATCGCCTTGAAAATGAGGGCGTTTTTTATCGTGGGGACGACATTTTCATATTTTTTGCTCGCCTCGGTGACGATGAGGCTGCGCTCGGAATCTACATGATAGATGCGCTCTCGGGTGCGCTCGTGCATGAGCTTCATACGCTCGGTAACTGGACGAAAATTATACATGTCATACCTCCGTTTTCACTATGAACAGAACGCTGTATTGCACAAAAAATCATATCATCAGGGCGGGAATTTGTCAATAATAATACAAATCGACAGGACAAAGCCTGCCGATTTGTATAGAATAAAAAATTATTGCCCGCGCTTCCATTTTACTCCGTTGGGTATGTCGGTTATTTCTATGCCTGCGGCAGTAAGCTCGTCGCGGATGCGGTCCGCTTCCGCGAAGTTTTTCGCCTTCTTCGCGTCGCGGCGGGCGATGAGCTTGGCCTCTATTTCCGCGTCGGGCTCGCCGGACTCGGAGATTACGAAGAATTCCCCGGCGGAGGCTGCGGGCGCGGCGGCGTCCGCCTTGCGTTTTGCTTCCGCCTTTTCGGCGAGGCCGAGGCCGAGGACACGGTCAAAGTCCGCGATGGCGGCGAGCTTCGTAGCGTCGTTTGTGTTAAACTTGAGCGCGTCGTAGACGGCGGTGAGGGCGAGGGAGGTATTGAGGTCATTATCCAGCGCCTCGGTGAATTTGGCGCGCATGGCACTGAGCGCAGCTTCGTCCGTTTCACCCTCGGGCTTGAGCGCGGCTATCCTCGCGATGAGCTTGGAATAAGCCGTGGCGGCGTTATCGAGGTTTTCCCAGGAGAAAACGAGGGCCTTGCGGTAATGGCTCTGGAGGCAGAAAAGCCTGTAAACGAGCGGGTCGTAGCCCTTTTCCTCAAGCAGGGACACAGTGAGGAATTCGCCGCTTGATTTGCTCATTTTGCCCGTGGCGGTATTGAGATGGAGAACGTGCATCCAGTAATTGCACCATTTATGGCCGAGGTAGCTTTCCGACTGGGCAATCTCGTTCGTATGGTGGGGAAAGGCATTGTCTATGCCGCCGCAGTGGATGTCGAGATACTCGCCGAGGTGCTTCATGGAGATGCCGGAGCACTCGATATGCCAGCCGGGGTAGCCCACGCCCCAGGGGGAATCCCATTTAAGCGCCTGCTCCTCGAACTTCGACTTCGTGAACCAGAGGACGAAATCGTTCTTGTTGCGTTTGTTCGTATCCTCCCCGACACCCTCGCGGACGCCGACGGCGAGGTCTTCGGCGTTGAAATCGTTGAAGACATAGTATTTTTCAAGCTTGCTCGTGTCAAAATATACGTTGCCGCCGGCAAGGTAGGCGTAGCCGGTGTCGATGAGCTTTGTTATTATTTTAATGTATTCGTCTATGCAGTGGGTCGCGGGCTCGACGACGTCGGGATATTTGATGTTGAGCTTTTTACAGTCAGAGAAAAATGCGTCGGTGTAGAATTTGGCTATTTCGAGGACGGACTTATGCTCGCGCTTTGCGCCCTTGAGCATCTTGTCCTCGCCCTCATCGGCGTCGGAGGTGAGGTGACCGACGTCGGTGATGTTCATGACGCGCTTTACGTCGTAGCCCGTGTAGCGGAGGTATTTTTCGAGAATGTCCTCCATGATATAGCTGCGGAGATTGCCGATGTGGGCGAAATGGTAAACCGTCGGGCCGCAGGTATACATTTTGACCTTGCCCTCCTCGATGGGGACAAAGTCTTCTTTTTTCCTTGTGAGAGAGTTATAAAGCTTCATTTCCTGTCTTCCTCCGTGTTTTCAAGACTTTCTATGCGCGCGCGCAGGGCGGCAAGCTCAAGCGCGACGGGGTCGGAGATGTGGATCTGGTCGACCTCGGAGGCGTAATTGACCTTTTCGCCGGATTTGCGGACGATTTTTGCGGGGATGCCGACGGCTGTACTGTCCGGCGGAACCTCCGTGAGAACGACGGCGTTTGCCGCGATGCGGGAATTATCGCCGACGGTGAAAGGACCGAGAACCTTGGCGCCGGAGCCTACCATGACGTTATTGCCGAGCGTGGGATGGCGCTTGCCCTTGTCCTTGCCGGTTCCGCCGAGGGTAACGCCCTGATAAAGCAGGCAATCGTCGCCGATTATCGCCGTTTCGCCTATCACCGTGCCCATGCCGTGGTCTATGACGAGGCGGCGGCCTATCGTCGCGCCGGGGTGGATCTCAATGCCTGTGAAGTGCCTCGACCACTGGGACACCATTCTCGCGAGAAAGCGCAGATGATGAAGATAAAGAAAATGGGCAAAGCGGTGGTATATTATGGCGTGAACGCCCTGATAGAGCAGAAGTATTTCTATGGATGAACGGGCGGCAGGGTCGCGCGCCTTATATGCGTTAAGCGTTTCACGAAGATTTTTAAACATCTATGAATAGTCCTTTCGCCGGGAGGCGTTAATATTTTCTGATGACGGCGTTGACCTTGCCGAGCAGGACGGCACCCGAACCGTCTATGGGGGAATAAGCGGGGTTTTCCGGGAGAAGCCAGACGCGACCGTTTTTGCGGGAAAGGCGCTTACAGGTGGCCTCACCTTCTATCATGGCGATGACGATTTCCCCTTCGTCGGCTGAGCTTTGCCGGCGGACGACGACCATGTCCCCGTCTAAAATTCCGGCGTTTATCATAGAATCGCCCTTGATTTTGAGAGCGAAAAATTCGCCGGAGCCGGAGGGCTCATAGGGAATGTAGCCCAAAGCGTCCTCCACGGCGAGGATGGGCGAGCCCGCGGCGACGGAGCCGATTATCGGAACCCCGGAGGAAGCTGGCTCGGTAAGCCGGATGGAACGGTTCCTCCCGCCGTCGCGCGCGATATAACCCTCGCGCTCAAGAGCGTTGAGGTGAAACTGCACGGTAGACGGCGAGGCGAGTCCTGCGGCGGCGCATATATCGCGAACCGAGGGCGGATAGCCGTTTGCGCCAATATATTCTTTTATGCATTCAAGAATTTTAAGTTGGGAAGGGGTCAGCTTTTGCATTTTACGACCATTCCTTTCACAAGAACTCAAATGGGCAAAACGGCAAAAAAAGAAAAACGGAACTCGTTTCAGAGCTTGGCTGCCTTTGTCAAAACGCATATTTTACCGGACAAAGGGGATGATAGACAGTATAGGCGCGCCCGCGTGATTGCCGCCGGATACTATAACTAATATAGTATACATTACTGAAAGCGGTTTTGTAAACCTGTTTACGATTTATTTATGAGGAAAATGATGAAAAAAGACAACGATATATCCGCGAGCCTGCGGCGGATTTTTGAGGCTAACGACGATTTTGAAATAAGAACGCTGCATTTTGGGGAAAACGAAAGCATAGAGGCCGAACTCTTCTTCATCGACGGGCTTGTGAGCGGGGAAAGCGTCTCTCGGGACGTTATCGCGCCCCTTACGGACGGGCTGCGTTTCGGAAACGCGGCGGATGAGAATGCGGCTGTCCGGCGGATACTGCACGGGGGAGTGTTTGAATATTACGCAAAGCCCTGCGGCGACGCGAAACAGGCAAGCTGCGAGCTGCTTTGCGGGTTCTGCGTGCTCGTACTCAAAAAAAGCGGCGCGGCTGTCGCCTTTGAGACCAAATCGGCGGACAAACGCGCGATAAATGAGCCGACGGTCGAAAAAAGCGTAAAGGGGCCGAAGGAATCCTTCACCGAAAACCTCCGCACAAACACGGCGTTACTGCGGAAAAAGCTTCGCAATCATACGGTGCGGGTGGAGGAATTCAGCCTCGGCGACATTTCGCGAACTAAAACCGCGCTCATTTATATAGATGGAGTGACGGAGCCGGAAATGGTCGCCCAGACGCGCAGTCGCCTTCAAACCCTGCGGGGCGAGGCTGTTCTGAGCGCGGCAGAGCTCGAAGAAAACCTTTCGGAGAACTATAAAACGCCGTTTCCTCAGCTTATCGCGACGGAACGGCCGGATAAGCTCGCTATCGGGCTTCTCGAAGGGCGCGTCGGCGTTATCGCGGACGGACTGCCGTTTGCATATATGGCGCCGGCGAATTTTACGGAATTTTTCCGCGTTCCCGAGGATAACGCGGGGCATTTCATAATCGCTTCGGCGCTGACGATCCTGCGGTATATCGCCCTTATCATAAGCGTTTTCATGCCCGCGGTATTCGTGGCGGCGGAGATGTACCACCAGGAGATGATACCGACAAAGCTCATGCTTTCGATAATCGAAAACAAGCAGAGCGTTCCGTTTTCAACAGCGGCTGAGATTTTGGGCATGCTTGTGATTTTTGAAATATTGCAGGAGGCGGGGATAAGGCTTCCGCAGAGCGTCGGACAGACGGTGAGCATTATAGGCGGGCTCGTCGTGGGGCAGTCGGCCGTGGAGGCGAAGGTCGTTTCACCGATAGTCGTTATCGTAGTGGCGTTGGCGGGGATAACGGGTTACACGGCGCCGAACCAGGAGATGGCGGCGGTGGTGCGCCTTTGCCGGATGGCGGCGGTGCTGCTGGCGCTGGCGACGGGGGTTTACGGCGTGATGCTCGGAACGATAGCGCTTATCTACCATCTGTGCAGCCTCGAAAACCTCGGCGTGGCGTATATGGCCCCGCTTGTCGGCGGTGGAGCGATGCGGGCAGCGAGAGAATTTCTGCGCGCGCCGATAAAGCTTTCACGCCGGAGGAAGCCGTATTTGCATGTGGAACATGAGGTGAAGGGGCGATGAAAAGGTTTTTTGCCGCCGCGCTGCTCCTGATGGGACTCGTCCTCGGCGGCTGCGAAAGGAATTTCCTTTACAACGATATAAGGTCGAGCGATCAGATCGACCTCGTGAGGACCGTGGGTGTGGATATTGAGGACGGCAAAATCGTCGCCACAGTCTCGATGGCGGGCAAAGAGGGCTCGGAGAAGGTAAGCGTCCTGTCTGCGGAAGCGGACAGCGTGAGCGAGGCGCTTAAAAAGATGCAGAGCTATTCCACGAAAAAATATATATTCTACGGGCATGTTCAGGAGCTCGTCATAGGCGAGAAGGCCGCGAGGGAAAACGTAAGCGCCTGCATAGATTATATTGAGCGCGGCGTGGAGATGCGGCTGGACACGAGACTGTATGTCGTAAAGGGCGGAAGGGCGAAGGATATGATAAGCTGGGCCTCGTCCGAAGGAAAAAATATCGGCGCACTGCTTGAATCGCTCGAAAAGGACGTTCAGCTCGTTTCCGAGAGCCATGTTTACAGCTGCGGCGAGAGCGGAGAGGAGATAGCCCAGTGCGGGAACATGCTGGCCGCGGCGATAGAAGCGGTGGACGAGGCGGGGATAGTCAGCGGCGAAAGCAGCAAGATCATACGTTCGGCAGGCTATGCGGTGATAAAACAAAACAGACTTGTCGATTTTATCGATACCGATAACGCGAGAGCCGTCACCATCATGACAAACAAGGCTGTGAACGATATTACGACGCTTCCGGACGGCATGGGCGGCTTCGTGACGCTCGAAATGAGCCGCGAGAACGCCGGTTACGACGGAGAATTCAAAAACGGGCGCCTGAACAGAATCTACATTAATATAAATATACAGGGAAATATCATGGAGCTCCAAAATCCGATAGACCTATTTGACAAGAGCGTGATAAGCCTGCTTGAGACAGAGCTCGCGCGTCTGGAGCTTGAGCGTGTGCGAAGCGTGATAGAGAAGTCGCACAGGCTTGAATGTGATTTTATAAAAATAATGAAAATGATCGCGATGAAGCACCCAATAGAAACGGCACGGCTCGCAGAGGGGGCGGAGAAGGCGTATCTCGGCGCGGAGATGGTGATTTCAGTGAAAACGAAAATCAGAAGGACTTACGCAAAGGAAAATCTGCAAAGCGGAGGGAACAAAGAGCTTGGTTAAAGCGAAAATAAGCTTCAGACAATTCGCTATGGCGGCTTTTGCGGCGTCGTTTGCGCCCGCCTCGCGCTTAATGTTTTATTATCCGCTCAGGGAAGCTTACAAAATGTGCTGGATTTCGCCGCTCGCCGCGTTCCTTCCGCTGGTAGGCGTTGCCTGGATGCTGAAAAAGCTGCTGGAAGGGCACAAGGGATTACTGGAGTGTATGCAGGACTGTCTTGGGCGGCGCGTCGGCGTATTGTTCGGTCTGCTGCTCGGGGCGTGGATGCTGTTTTGCGCGGGGGTGATAGTAAGAAGCAGCGGGGAACGCATGGTGTCAACGGTTTACAATACGGGCAGCCCGGCGTTCTTTTCGCTTACGATGCTGGCGCTGGCCTGCTTTGCGGCTGCTGGCAAACGGCGCTTCGCGGTCAGAACGATGGAGCTTTGCGCGCTGCTGTTGTTGCTGACGCTCGGTTTTGTCTATTTGATGGCCCTGCCCGATTTAAAAAGCTGGTATCTGCTCCCGGTGAATGTCCTGGAGCTGGACGATGTGGTCAGGGCGGCGCTGCCGATAATCGGAACGGGCAGCGTTTGGCTCTATCTGTCGTTTCTCGGAGAGTATTCGGGCGAAGAGTTCCGGATGAAGACCGCAGTTTTGTGGATAGCGGTCTATTGCGTAATGCTTGCGCTCCACGCGGCGGCGACGGTCGGGGTGCTGGGCCCCGAAACTGCGCTTACGCGGCAGTTCGCGTTTTTTGTGATGATAAGCAATATCAGTGTATTTGAGATATTTGACCGGATAGAACCGTCGGTTATTATGCTGTGGCTGATCACAGATCTGTCTTATGTTACGATGCTGATCATGGCTGCGGCGGAGCCCTTGAAAAAGTTTATCGGCAGAAAGAGGGCTGCGCTGCTGTCGTTCCCGGTGGTGTATGCGGCGGGGCGGCTCGCCGGAGAGAATTCGTTTGAGCTCTCGGAGTTTATCGACCTGTTCTATCCGTGGATAAACCTCGGTGTCGCAATCGGAACGCTCGTACTTTTGCTCGTCATAAAAAATATCAAAAATAAAGGGAGAAAAATGAAAAAAGGAGTTGACAAAGGGGGAAAGAGGTGGTAATATAGCAAGGCACTCGCAAGGAGGGCGTCGAGGAT
>JAEEUX010000122.1 GCA_016290695.1 Oscillospiraceae bacterium | reverse complement strand
AAGCGCGGATGCGAAAAAAGACAAAAGCGGTGGTTCATTTGGCGGAAAATCCAATTTTTTAAACATTTTTTATTGCAAAACAGTGATTTTGAGTGTAAAATAAATCGGATGAATATGGGAGCACATTCCCATACGCATTCCGGGGGAAACACGGTTTAATTCCTGCGTATGTTTTGACGGCGTATTTTCCGGCTGATTCGGAGCGCTGTGCTTTGCCGCGGTTTTTCGCATTTATCAGACGAAAAATATGTTCGTCAAGCCGTATGCTTCGGTTTGACCGCCGTTTGCCCAACAATCTCTCTGATTTAATTTAGGAGGAATAAAAAATGTTCAAGAAAATCCTTGCGGTTGCTCTTGCGCTCTGTATGGTTCTTGCCCTCGGCGCCTGCGGCAACACTACCGACAAGCCTGCTGACGGCGGAAACGCTTCCGCTTCCGGAGATACCATCTACATAGGCGTATTCGAGCCCATGTCCGGCGCTAACGGCGCGGGCGGCAAGCAGGAGTTCCTCGGCATGCAGTACGCTAACAGCCTCAAGAACGAAATTGAGGTTGGCGGCAAGAAGTATAAGGTAGAGCTCGTCTATGCCGATAACGAGTCCTCCACCGATAAGGCCGTTTCCGCGGCGACTGAGCTCGTTTCCAAGGGCTGCTCCGTAGTCCTCGGCTCTTACGGCTCCTCCGTTGCCATCGCCGGTTCCGATACCTTCGCTGAGGCGAACATCCCCGTAATCGGCGTTACCTGCACCAACCCCCAGGTAACCGAAGGCAACAGCCACTATTTCCGCATCTGCTTCCTTGATCCCTTCCAGGGTACCGTCCTTGCCAACTTCGCTAAGGACCAGCTCAGCGCAAAGACTGCTTACTGCCTCGGCGAGCTCGGAAACGACTATGATCAGGGCCTTATCAACTACTTCAAGGTAGCTGCCGAGGGTCTCGGCATGAAGGTCGTCACCGCCGAGTTCCCGAAGGATAACTCCGACTTCACCTCGTACCTCACCAGCGCCAAGAACGAGGGCGCGGACGTTATCTTCGCCCCCTGCTCCATCAGCTACGCTCAGCTCATCGTTGACCAGGCTGCCGCTCAGGGCGTCGAGATGCCCCTTCTCGCCGGCGATACCTGGGATTCCAACGTCATCCTCAACGCCGCTCAGGGCAAGGACATCGGCATCTATGTTTCCACCTTCTATGCCGAGGGCGGCGACCCCAACTTTGAGAAGGGCTTTGCCGAGTGGATCAATGCCGACGCCACCAACCTCTCCAATAACGGCGGAAACGATATAATCGCCGCTGTCTCCGTAATGGGCTACGACGCTTACAACACCGCGCTTGCCGCCATCGCAGCAGCCGGCAGCGTAGACTCCAAGGCTATCATGCAGGCTCTTCCCGGCGTTACCACCACCGGCGTATCCGGCTCCATTGCCTTTGACGAAATCGGCGACGCCGTCCGCGACACCGCCTACATCAAGACCGCCAACACCGAGACCGGTCTTTGGGACTTCGTCGCTGTCCAGAGCGTAAAGTAAGAAAATAAGCGCGTATCAACGCACAGACTCCGTGGCGGAGGCGTTTTCGCCTCCGCCATAGCGGGGTTTTTACGAACGGGAGACAAAACCCATAGATGCGCTTTTCGCGGGATCGCCGCTTTCCTGCAAAAAGCGGATTTATGCGCTTTGTCCCAGCGCGGCGCGGCGCCTGAGCGCTTCGCAAACCACATAAAGGAGGACTATTGATGTCTGAATTTTTCGCCGCCAACCTGCCGTATATCCTTTCCGGCATCTCGGTGGGCGGACAGTATGCGCTTATTGCCATAGGCTATACGATGGTTTACGGCATACTGCGCCTTATAAACTTCGCGCATGGCGATGTTTTCATGGTGGCCGGTCTCGTTATGATCTACATGACGGCCTCGCTTCCGATGTACATTTCTATCCCCATTGTGCTTGTGGCAACGGTGGTGCTCGGTTTCATTATCGAGCGCGTGGCCTACAAGCCCCTGCGTTCCTCGCCGCGTATGTCGGTAATGATTTCCGCCATAGGCGTGTCGTACCTGCTGCAAAACTGCGCGCTGTACTTCACCGGCGGCCTTCCGCAGCCCTATCCGGCGATACCCTTCCTCAGCGATTCCATCACGGTTTTCGGCGCGACGACGAAGATGGTCACGGTAATTACCCCCGTGCTCACCTTTATCCTCGTCGTGGCGCTCGTCCTGCTCATTAACCATACCAAAATCGGCATGGCTATGCGCGCCGTTTCCAAGGATTTTGAAACGAGCCAGCTCATGGGCATAAAGATAAACAGCGTCATTTCAGCCACTTTCATCATCGGCTCGGCGCTCGCGGCGATAGGGTCGCTCCTTTACTTCACGAACTACGCCTCCGTTAACCCGATGTCCGGCTCGCTGCCCGGCCTGCGCGCTTTCGTCGCGGCTGTTTTCGGCGGCATCGGCTCCATTCCCGGCGCGGTTATCGGCGCGTTTATAATAGGTATCTGCGAGAATATTATCAAGGGCGCGGGCTGGACGGCATTTTCCGACGCGTTCACCTTCGTCCTGCTTATAGTTATTCTTATGGTCAAGCCCACCGGCATATTCGGTGAAAAGGCAACGGATAAGGTTTGAGGTGGGGAAAATGGGAAAAAGAATTAACGAAATGATAAACCCCGCGCTCAGAAACCCCGAGGAGCAGAAGGCAAAAAAGCTCGACCTCACCGTTGCGGCCGTTCTTCTTGCTGTGCTTCTTGTGTTCCTCATAGTACTCGATAACGTCCTGCCGCAGAATTCCTTCACGCTCATGCTCATTCCCGTCCTCAAAAAGGGCGCGATATATTCCCTCGCCTGCGTTTCAATGAACCTTCTCAACGGCTTCACCGGCCTTTTTTCGCTCGGTCAGGCAGGCTTCATGCTCGTCGGCGCGTACACTTACGCGATTTTCTCCATCCCGAGCGGCCAGCATAACGCCGTTTACCAGTATTTTGACGGCGGCGCTATCAAATTCTCCATTCCGGAGCTTTTGAGCGGCGTCCTCGGCGATACCGCGGGCAGCTTCCTCGGCTCCATAATCTGCATCATCCTCGCGGGCCTCGTCGTCGCGGCCTTTGCCGCGCTCATCGGCATCCCCGTGCTGCGCCTCAAGAGCGATTACCTCGCCATAGCCTCCCTCGGCTTCGCGGAGATTATCCGCGCCATCTTCCAGTGGAACGGCCTCGGCGCGGTCACGAACGGCTCGAACCTTCTGAGGAAATATACAGCGTTTTCCAATATGAAGATCGATATAGGCTCCTTCAGCCTCAAGTTCAGCACGCTTTTTCCGTTTTTGATAGCGGGGCTTTCCATCCTCGTTATCGTTCTGCTCATTAATTCCTCCTACGGCCGCGCCTTCAAGGCCATACGCGACGATGAGATAGCGGCGGAGGCGATGGGCATAAACCTCTTTAAGCACAAAATGCTTTCCTTCGTTATTTCCAGCTTTTTCGCGGGCGTCGCCGGAGCGCTGCTTGCCATGTATCAGACGACTGTTCAGGCCAGCACCTTCAACACCACCATGACCTACGAGATCCTGCTCATGGTCGTTATCGGCGGCATCGGCTCCATCTCGGGAAGCTGCATCGCGGCCTTCCTCTATATCGCCTGCTCCGAGTGGTGGCTCCGCTTCCTCGACAGCGGCGCTATCGGCTCCATCTCCGTCCCCTTCTTCCGCGACGGTTTCAGAAAGGTCGTTTTCTCCGTCGTCATCATGGTAATCGTCCTCTTCTTCTCGAAGGGCATCATGGGCGATAAGGAGCTTTCGCTGAGCCGCATGATCAAGAAGTCAAAGGCAAAACGCGCGGCCCGCGCCGAGGCCAAAGCAGCGGAAGGAGGCGAGGCGAAATGAGCGAAAGAAACGTCCTCCACGTTGAAAACATCACCATGCAGTTCGGCGGCGTCGTCGCGGTGAACAATCTCTCCCTCGATATCCCCGAGGATAAGATAATCGCGCTTATCGGCCCCAACGGAGCCGGAAAGACCACGGCCTTCAACTGCATCACCGGCGTTTACCAGCCCACGAACGGCCTTGTCGAATTCATGGGCAAGCCTATGGTCTGCGGTTTCCCGAAGGGCAAGATGCGCAAGCAGTATAAGGGCGACAATCACGAGCTTTACGTGAAGCAGAAAACGCTCAGCCCCACGCCGGACGAGATAACCAAGCTCGGCATTGCCCGTACCTTCCAGAATATACGCCTCTGGAAGAGCATGACCGTTTTTGAAAACGTACTTATCGCCAAGCACATGCGCGCCAGGCAGAACGTATTCTCCGCCACCTTCCGCGGCAACGCAAAGGAGGAGCGCAGGATGCGCGAGGAGACTATGGCGCTTCTTGAGGAGCAGGGCCTTGAGAAATTCAAGGACGAGCTTGCCACGAGCCTGCCTTACGGTCTCCAGCGCCGCCTTGAGATTGCCCGCGCTCTTGCGACCGACCCGAAGCTTCTCCTGCTCGACGAGCCGGCCGCGGGCATGAATCCGCAGGAAACGCAGGAGCTTGCCGACTTTATCCACCAGATAAGGGATAAATACAAGCTTACGGTCTTCCTCATAGAGCACCATATGGACCTTGTTATGAAAATATCCGACTATATTTACGTCATAGATTTCGGCAGCAAAATAGCCGAGGGCGTCCCGAAGGACGTTCAGTCCAATCAGCGCGTTATAGACGCTTATCTGGGGGTGAGCGAGGATGAGTGAGGCTATCTTAAAAATTCGCGACCTCAAGGTCAATTACGGCGGCATCGAGGCCGTAAAGGGCATCAGCTTCGACGTTCCCGCCGGCGAGATAGTCACCCTTATCGGCGCAAACGGCGCGGGCAAAAGCTCCACGCTGCGCGCAATTTCCGGCATCGTAAAGCCCGCAGGCGGCTCCATTGAGCTTCTCGGCGAGCATATCGAGGGCAAGAACCCCACCGACATCGTTAAAATGGGCATTACGCTCGTCCCCGAGGGGAGAAAAATTTTCCCCGACCTTTCCGTTAAGGAAAACCTTCGCGTCGGCGCGTATCTCCGCAAGGATAATATCGAGGACGATATAAACTGGGTCTACGACCTGTTCCCCCGCCTCAAGGAGCGCTCCTGGCAGGCGGGAGGCACGCTTTCCGGCGGCGAACAGCAGATGCTGGCCGTCGGCAGGGCGCTTATGAGCCGCCCGAAGGTCATCATGATGGACGAGCCCTCGCTCGGCCTCGCGCCCATAGTCGTGCGCGGAATTTTTGACATTATCCGCGAGATTAACCGCCAGGGCATGACGATACTCCTTATCGAGCAAAACGCCAACATGGCGCTGAAAACGGCGCACAAGGGCTACGTCATGGAGACCGGAAGCATAACCATGAGCGGCACGGGCCTCGAGCTTCTGGCCGACGAGTCGGTAAAAGCCGCGTATTTGGGGACCTAAAGGCGCGGAAGCGCTTATCAAAAAAGACAAGATAGAGGCGCGAAATCCATCAGTACGCCGGGAAACCGCAGGGCAGCGGCGGCGGAAAGGGGCTTTCGCCGAGGCGACGCTGCCTGCCCGGGGCGCGTTTGCCGGGCCGCCGGACAATATCCGGCGGACTGTCACATTTGTGGAGAGCTGTCGTCTTGACCATGCTATGCACTCGGCCCGAGCGGGGAAGCCCGCGCCGCGATGAAATAGTATTTTACACCATGACTGCTCATGAGAAAAAAGCGGTCATGGTGTTATTTTATGGAGGAATGTAAACAATGTGTATGAGTAGAAAAAGCAAAAAAGTGCTTATGCTTATCCTGCTCGTAGTCCTTGCCGTGAGCATCCTTACGGTAAGCGCTGCGGCGGCCGGCAACAGCACGACCTGTACCTACTGCCACGGAGAAGGCTGCGACAACTGCGACGGAACGGGTATAATAACGTCCGACAGCAGCCTCGCCTTCACCTTCTGGGCGCTCGTTCCGCCCATCGTGGCGATCGTCCTGGCGCTGATAACGAAGGAGGTTTATTCCTCGCTCTTCATCGGCGCGCTCCTCGGCGTATTCTTCTATTCCAACGGCAGCCCCATCGGCGCGCTCAACGCCCTTACGAGCGACGGTATCATCCCCGCCGTTGCCGATAACGCGGGTATCTTCATCTTCCTCGTTATCCTCGGCATCCTCGTCGCGCTCATCAATAAATCCGGCGGCTCCGCAGCCTTCGGACGCTGGGCCGAGAAGAACATAAAGAGCAGAGCGGGCGCCATGTTTGCCTGCTTCATCCTCGGCATACTTATTTTTATCGACGACTATTTCAACTGCCTCACCGTCGGCTCGGTTATGCAGCCCATCACCGACAGGCACAAGATCTCCCGCGCGAAGCTGGCCTATCTCATCGACGCGACGGCTGCGCCCGTCTGCATGATAGCGCCCATCTCGTCCTGGGCGGCGGCTGTTGCCGGCGTAGTTGAGGGCGATAATAAGATCGGCCTTTTCGTGAAGGCTATCCCCTGGAACTATTATTCGCTGCTCACCTTCGTCTTCATCCTGCTCATAATCTTCCTGAAGATGGATTACGGCCCGATGAAGCTCCATGAGATGAACGCCATGCTCAACGGCGACCTTTACACCACGGGCGACCGCGTTGACGCGGGCCTCGACAAAGAGGCGTTCAGCCCGCGCGGCAGAGTTATTGACCTTATCCTCCCCGTCGTCGTGCTTATCGTTACCTGCTTCATCGGCCTGCTCTACGTCGGCGGCTACTGGGACGCGGAGAGCGAGTATTATAAGGATTTCATCATGTCCTTCGGCAATACCGACGCCTTCGTCGCGCTTCCCTGGGGCTCCTTCATCGCCCTCATTTTCACGCTCGTTTACTTCTGGCTCCGCAGAGTCGTGAGCTTCAAGGTCTCCATGAAGTGCATCCCGCAGGGCTTTATCAACATGGTTCCCGCCATCACCATCCTCACGCTTGCCTCCACGCTTAAGAACATCACGAGCGGCCTTCTCGGCGCGAAGTATTTCATCGGCAACCTCATGAGCGGCGCGGCCTCCGGCCTCTTCATGCTCCTGCCTGCCGTTATCTTCGTCGTCGGGTGCCTCCTGAGCTTTGCCACCGGCACGAGCTGGGGTACCTTCGGCATCCTTATCCCCATCGTTTCCGTAATGTTCACGCCGGACACCACGCTCTTCTATATCGGAATCTCCGCCTGCCTCGCGGGCGCCGTATTCGGAGACCACTGCTCGCCCATTTCCGATACCTCCATCATGGCTTCCGCCGGAGCGATGTGCAACCACGTCAACCATATTTCGACGCAGCTCCCGTACGCGATAACCGTGGGCGTTGTGTGCTTCGTAAACTACATCATCGCGGGCCTTGTTCAGAACGTGTTCGTCTGCCTCGTCACAGGCATCGTTCTTACCGTCCTTGCGGCTATCGTAATGCGCGCCATAACCGGCAAGAAAGAGGCCAAGGCGTAATAGCTGCCGACGAGTGCGGCTTTGCTCCCCTTTCAGGGGAGCTGGCTCGCGCAAAGTGCGAGACTGAGGGGTAAACCCCGCCGCAGCGGCTTCGCTCCCCTTGGATAAGGGGAGCTGGCGCGAAGCGCCTGAGAGGTCGTATATTTGCGGAACGCTGAGGACAGCGTTCCCTACCGAACAAGCAGCAATCATC
>JAEEUX010000121.1 GCA_016290695.1 Oscillospiraceae bacterium | reverse complement strand
TAATCGGAGGTGAAAACATGGCCGTAAACTACAAGGCGGAGGCTCCGCGAGCGATAAAGGATTTTCTTTCATACCATCAGAACATCCTGAACCACTCTCCGAGGACGGTTTTGGGTTATTATCTCGACCTGCGTATGTTTTTCCGCTTTGTCATGCTTCAAAACGGCATGGTCAAGCCGGACGCGGATTTCGACAGCATCGATATTTCAAAAATCGACATCCCGCTTATCGCCTCCGTCGATTCCTCGACGATTCTCGATTTTCTCGATTTTCTTTCAAACGAGCGCGAGGGCATCGAGAAGCTAAAGACGCATGACGAGACTAACTCCGGATTGAGCGCGGTGAGCCGTGCTCGCAAGCTTGCGGCGATAAGGTCGTTTTATAATTACCTCACGAAAACCGTTCATCTCGTGGAGCACAACCCCGCCGAAGCGCTTGATAATCCGAAGCTGAAAAAGTCGCTCCCCCATTTTCTGCACGAAGAAGAATGCGAGCGCCTGCTTGACGCAGTGAAGGGCCCGTTTGAAACGCGCGACTATTGTATCCTGCTGCTTTTCATGAGCTGCGGGCTGCGAGTTTCCGAGCTTGTGGGGATCAATCTTTCCGACCTATCCGAGGATTCGATTCGCGTCCACGGTAAGGGCAATAAGGATCGCCTTGTTTTCATAACGCCCGAGGTTCGCGAGGCTATTGATGATTATCTCGCGGTAAGAGACCCCGAGCCTATAGCGGACAAAGACAAGAACGCGCTTTTTATCAGCCGCAACAACTGCCGTATAAGCATCCGTGGCGTGCAGAAAATGGTCGAGAAAAGTCTTCTCCGCGCCGGGCTTGACACGACGCAGATAACAACGCACAAGCTCCGGCACACCGCTGCGACGCTTATGCTCCAGAACGGCGTAGACGTCCGCACGCTGCAGGACGTACTCGGCCACGAAAATCTTAACACGACGCAGATATACACCCATGTCGAAAACACGGGTCTGCGTGAAGCGGCGCGTGCCAATCCCATCGCAAACAGACGTCGGAAATAAAATGCTCACACCTCCGAAGCCTTCGGAAGACTCCATTTAAAGTGCGCCGCGAGCATTCTTATGAGGAACACAAGCAAAAATCCCGCGAGCATGCTCCATGTCCTGCCAAAGTAACCCCACATGAAATAGCATAGCACTGCTCCGGCGAGCGAGGCGCAGGCGTATATGTGCTTTACAAAAATATATGGTCTATCGCCCGCGAATATATCGCGCAGAACTCCGCCGCCGACACCCGTGAGCGCCGCGACAAAGATAACGAGGAACATATTATTGCCGAAGCCGGCATTTACGGCGGCATTTATCCCATAAACGGTGAAGATGCCGAGGCCGAGAGAGTCGGTAATAAGCAGAAGAACGTCGAAGGCTCGTTTGCTTTTGAAAAGCAGACGCCGCACGAAGGGGAAAAACACGATAATCGACGTAATCACTGCGACGAGCGCATAAATAGGATCGGTAAAGGTCGCGGGCGGGGTTATCCCGAGTATAATATCGCGTATCACTCCCCCGCCGACGGAAGCGGTCAGGCCCAGCGTGCAGACGCCGAAAATATCCATGTTTTTTCTCAGTCCCGTCAGCGCGCCGGAAATTGCGAAGGCCACCGTTCCAATAATTTCAAGGACGAAAACCAGAAGTTCCACGGTCTGTCCCTCCTTGACTTAAAAATCATACCGGTTTATTTTATCACAAGCTATTTGATTTGAAAAGATATAAAGGGCGCATTCCCGAAAACGAGAATGCGCCCTTGTTTTGTATTGCAGCTTTATTACTCCTGCGCCGCAAGGAGAGCTTTTTTCCTGCGTTCGGTGCTGATATAGTCGAATACCAGCGCGACGGCGAGAAGAAGACCCTGCGCGAACACGTTCCAGTAAGACTGAACCTCAAGAACCTTGAGCATGTTGTCAAAGACATTGAGGAGGAGCAGCGCTACGAACGGGCCGCCAATATTACCCGAGCCGCCCGTGAACGCTACGCCGCCGAGGATGGCAGCGGAGATAACCTTCATGTCGGGAGCGGCGTTGATAATAGACGTGGGGCTGGCAACCTTGTTCTGGGCGGACCAGAGAAGGCCGCCGATAGCTGCAAGGATGCTGTTTATAACGAAAAGCTTAAGATACGTTCTGTTGAGATTAAGTCCGGCAAGTCTCGCCGCGTTGGGGTTTCCGCCAATCATGAAAATGCTGCGGCCGAATCTCGTCTTGGAAAGGACAAACTGGAAGATAATCATCAGAACGATGGCGATGATAAAGGTAAGCGGGATAACGCCGCCGATTTTGAGCTGGCCTATTGCGAGGAAGCTCTGGCGGTTTATCGTGATGTTATTGCCGCCGGTCATAACGCTGCAGAGGCCTCTGTAGATGGAAGCCATACCGATAGTCGCTATGAACGCGGGGAATCTGAGCTTTGTAACAAGGAATGTGTTGCAAAGGCCCATGATAACGGCAGCCACGAGTGTAATGACGAACGCAATGCCCCAGGGGAGCTCCGTGTTCGCGCAAACCCATGCGAAAACCATTGTGCTGAGCGTCGCTTGTCCGGCAACGGAAAGGTCGATGTTGCCGCCGATAAGGATGCAGGCGATGCCGCAGAGCATGGCGCACTGGATAACGAGGCTGTAGAATATGCTCAGCAGGTTACCGGTTGACATAAAGCCCTTGCTGAACAGAGCAGAAAATGGCTCACCCTTAGTAACGCCGCTGCTTATAACCATCGTAAGAATCGTAAGAACGATAAGGATTCCGAGAAGCGGAACTGCCTTATTGCGCATAAGGCGCTTCATAAAAGACTCATTTTGCATATAAGACACTCCTCTCCATTATAAAGTCGGCGCTTTGCGGGAGCGCTGCTGCGAAATGAAGTCGATTGCAAGGGCGAAGAGGAGCAGTATTCCGGTGAATACGTTGACCCAGAAGGGGTTGACTCCAACGACGCTCATGCCTATCTGGAAGGTATTGAGTATAAGCAGACCGACGAAGGCTCCGCCCATACCGCCGCTGCCGCCGCCGAAGGAAATACCGCCGAGGATGGCCGCCGTGATACCGGTGAACTGGTTGGTCTGGAGCGCAAGAAGCGCGCTCTGCTGAAGCTTCGAGGCATAGAACACGCCGCCGATGCCGCCGATAACAGCACTCAGAATAAATAGGATGAAAAGAATACTGTTAGCGTTTATACCTGCAAGAGTAGCTGCCACGGGATTTCCGCCCATGAGCATAACCTTCACGCCGAACTTCGTCTTGGACATGATGATGCCGAAGATGATGAAGAAGACTATCATTACGATGATATTGAACGGGATGGGGCCGATTTTGCCCTTGCCGAGGAAGGAAAGGACTTTATCCGAGAAGTTAATATTGCTGGCTACGCCGTCCGCCTTGCCGATAGAGCTGAAAAGGTACATAAGGCCCTTCGTAATGGAAGCCATTGCCAGCGTTGCGATAAACGAAGGGAAACGGAACTTCGTAACCATGACGGCGTTGAGCGCGCCAAAAACGGCGGAAAGCAGAAGCGCCGCGATTATCGCAACGTACCAGGGGAAATGCCAGCTCTGAACGGCCGTACCCATAAGCATACTGGCGAAAGCGCCGATGGACGCCTGAGAAAGGTCGATGTGACCGGCGATAAGCAAACAGCCTGCACCAATAGTAAGGAACGCGGAAACGACAAGCGACGAAAGAATATTCCTGAAGGTGGTAAGCTTGAGGAAATTGGCTCCCACAAGCTTCGACCAGACAGTAAATATTATGAGCATCGCGATATAAAGCAGAACCAGCGCAAAAACCTTGTGATGCAGAAGTGGGCTAATGTGTTTTTTGAAAAAAGTATCTTTACTTGTATTCAATTTACCCGCCTCCTTATTCCTTCATCGCAAGCGCGAGGACATTTTCCTCAGTCGCTTCCTGTCTTGTAACGGAGCCGGTGATATGTCCATTGTGCATAACGATAATATTATCCGAAACGTTAATAACCTCGGTAAGCTCGCTGGAAATGAATATAACGGCTATCCCCTGCTTGGCAAGGTTGCAGACCGTCTGATATATTTCCGCCTTTGTACCGACGTCGATACCCTTTGTCGGCTCGTCAAGAATCAAAAGCTTTGTAACCATCTTCTCGCTTGTCCATCGTCCGAGAATTACCTTCTGCTGGTTGCCTCCGGAAAGCTCTGCCGTGAGTTTCTCGATGGTGGGCGTTTTGATTGAATATTTCTCTACGGCATTATCCGCAAGGTTCGACATAAGCTTTTTATTTACCATAACGCCCTTGCCTTCACCCTTGCCGCAGATTTTATCCACGACCGGCATAACAACATTGTCCCTGATAGTACGGAACATAACGAGGCCCTGTTCCTTACGGTCTTCGGGACAAAGAGCAACGCCGTGGTTGATTGCGTCACGCGGGTTTTTAAACTTCACGCTCTCGCCGTCGAGGATTATTTCACCGCTCTTGACGGGATCTGCGCCAAAGAGGGCGCGCGCGACTTCCGTGCGTCCCGCGCCTACAAGCCCGGCAAGGCCGAGGATTTCTCCCTTGCGGAGCTTGAAGCTTATATCATGGACATAAGGCGTCGTTAGGTTTTTAAGCTCGAGAACTACGTCGCCGTAATTTTCGTTTCTTGAAAGGTTTGAGTATGTATCGCCGATATCGCGCCCAACCATGAGCTTAATAAGCTCCGGCTCGCTCGTCTCGGCGGTTTTGAGCGACTTGACGAACTTACCGTCTTTAAGAACGACAATATCGTCGGTGATTTGGAAAATCTCCGACATTCTGTGAGATACATATATAATTACCTTGCCGGCTTCCTTCTGCTTGCGGATAAGCTCGAAAAGAATTTTGATTTCGGTATCAGTAAGAGGCGCCGTAGGTTCGTCGAAAGCGATAACGTCGGAATTGCGGCGATACGCCTTCATGATCTCAACCATCTGCTGGTGCGCGACATTGAGTCTGCCGACCTGTTCGTTCGGGTCGATATTAAGGCCGAACTCTTCAATGAGAGCCTTCGTATCGTTATAAAGCTTTTTCTTATCGTAAAGACCTAAGCCGGACTTCGGCAGCTCGCCCGCAAAGACGTTTTCCATAACGGAAAGGCTGGGCATGAGCTGACGCTCCTGATAAATAATGCTGATTCCGGCTTTAATAGCGGCAAGGGGGTCAGAGAACTTGACCGTGTTCCCGTTAAGGACGATTTCGCCCTCATAGGAAGTCTGGTCGCCGCTCATAATTTTAAGAAGAGTACTTTTTCCGGCGCCGTTTTCACCAAGTAGCGCGAGAACTCTGCCGCCCTCTGCCTTGAAGCTTATGCCGTCAAGCGCACGAACGCCGGGGAAAGACTTACCGATTCCTCTTAACTCTAAAGACATTGCCATGTTCTGTGCTTCACCTACCTGTAATAGCTGTTATTGAAAATGGACGGCGGACCGCCGTCCATTTTAGCGTGCCAATTCTGCCACGCTTCAAACGAGGCCCGCTTCGCTGGGCTCCCGTTTGAGAACTCGCGCTAATCGCCTCGGCTTCGCTTAAATGCTCTCGCCTCGTTGGTCGGCGCGAGGGGCAGGTGTTTTTGCCGAGGCAAAGCCCCGTCAAAAACATTTATTTATCTATTTAATAGTTTGAAAATGGACGGCGGACCGCCGTCCATTTTCAATATTAATTTAGTTCTTCAAATCAGCCCTGAGGAGCATACTCGGGCGGAACTACGTCGACGAAAGCAGTGTAGTCGTCCATGGAAATGCCTTCCTGGCTATAGGGATAAGCATCGGCGTGAGCGTACATATCGGTCCACTCAAGGTAATGCTTATAATCGTCGTGAGTAAGCCATACGGTGGGAAGTCTCAGAGACGGATAGGTGTGGCCGTCAGCGCCGCAGTCATTGTAGTTAATCCAGCTCGGCCAAATGGTGTCGGGAGTTGCCCAGCCGTTGAGGAAGGCATAGACAGCGCCGAATATGGGCTCGCAGTAAAGGTTCTGAGCGGTAAAGAGGGCGTAACGATAAGAGTCCTCCTGGCCCTGATCCCACTGCTGCTGGAGAGCGGTGCCGCCGAAGTCAACGACGCAGGAGGTCTCGGTAAGGCCCTGCTGGTCAAGAACGGTAGCCGCAGCCTGAGAGAAGTCGTCGATAAGACCGACAACGAGCCAATACTTGAACTCGCTGTGGGTGGAGATGATGGGAGAGATGGTGTCGATACCGGCCTGCATGTTGATGCCGGAGGTAACGGCGTCGCCCGCGAAGAAGTTCTCTTCAATGCCGGCTACATCCATCCAAACGGACTTCGCGCCTTCAAGACGGGCATGAAGCGGAGGAGAAAGAGAATAGTCCATGGAGATGAAGCCTACTTCAGACCAGGGAACATCGGGATAAGTGGCGTTCTTCCACTCGATGAGCTTCTGAGCCTGCTGTACGCCGGCGTCATAGTTGTCGAAACCGACGTAAGGATGGATCATGCTGCCGCCGACAGGAGTGTTCTCGGTCTCAACAAGATCACGCGGGGGGCTCATCATGGACATCCACTGAACCTCGGGATACTCCTCGAGGATGGGATAGAGGGACGGGAAAAGGGTGGAATCGGGGTCAAGGATGAAGCCGGTAACGCCCTGGTCAATAGCGTTCTGGAGGTTGGTGATGAACATATCGCCATCGCCGCCGGCCGTTATGTAGCCAGCCCACTCGCAGTTGAACAGCGGGCACCAATGCTCGAAGGCATCAGCGGAAGCCTGATAGAGGGGGCCGGTGTCGTTAACGAGATAAGCTACCTTGTACTTAGGATTCTGAGTATAATCATAATCCGTGTCATAGTGGCCAATTCTGTCGAGGTTGATGCTGCCATCAGGGTTCGCGTTGGGGTATGCTTTGCCGGTGCTTGCAGGAGCTTCGCTGCCGCTGTTGCCGGAACTGCCGCCATTATTGGCAGAAGCAGAACCGCTGTTGCTGGAGCTGCCGCTGTTAGCGGGGGTATTGGTGCTGGAATCGTCTCCGCCGCAAGCAGCAAGAGAAAGCACCAATACTAAGCAAAGTAAGATTGCCAGTGCTCTTTTCATTCGGGTTTTCCTCCTTAATAATAACCTGCGTTAGGTTTTTTGCCGGTGAATCCGGCTGATTATTCGTAATAAACCGCCGAAGCTTCGTCCGATTTATTACGAAAGTATTATACATATATTATCTATTGGTGTCAATAGAAATATTGAATTTGTCTATTTTTGTAAATAGATTTTATCAATAGTATTACATTATTCAGATTATTAATAAGAAGATAATTCCAGTTAACGTCTGTTCCGGCATTTTTTCAGTCTTGCCCGCCCGGTCAGTTAACATTATTATTAAGCCGAAAACGCCTATAAAGAAATATATTAAAGGAGGCCGGAATGCATTCACTTCATTCAAAATAAACTAAGCACATGGCAAAGAGGTAAACGTCAAAGCTACCGACGTCGGCGCACCAGAAAAAGCCGGCTGCGCAGCTTGCGCAACCGGCCGGAGTAGTTAATAGACCCCATCCAGAACATTGTCATATTGCCTCTGAATGAGCTTTTTAAAATCGGTGTCGGACATCTCGCCTGCCAAATCAACACCCTGCTCGACCAAATAAAAATAAATCATGTCAGCAAAATCGGAAT
>JAEEUX010000120.1 GCA_016290695.1 Oscillospiraceae bacterium | reverse complement strand
GAGGCGGAGGACGCCGCCATCGCGGATAACGCCGCCCTCGCGAAGGGCTGGCTCCCCTCGTGGCGGGAAACCGCCGCGAGCCTGCGCGCCTACCTCGCCGCCCTCGAAAAGGGCTGGGACAGCGCCCTTGCCTACGGGAAAATCCTGTTCCCGAGAGTCACTACTCCGCGCGGCATGGGCGGCGACGAGGAGCTCGTGCGCCTAAAGGCGCTGCGCGAAGCCTGCAAAAAGGCGATGGACGCCGCCGTTTCCCGCTTAGACGCCGAGAGCGCGGGGCTCATGGAGGATATGCGCCTGCTGAAGGGCGTCACGGACGAGCTTTACCGCCTCGTCATCGACCTTATCCGCGCCTACGCCGACGAAAAACGCCGCCGCGGGGCGCTCGATTTCAGCGACCTTGAGCATCTTGCGCTCAAAATCCTCGTCCGCGGGGACGGCGCGCCGACGGAGCGCGCGGAGGAAATTTCCCGCCGCTATGACGAAATACTCGTCGACGAATATCAGGATGTTAACCGCGTGCAGGAGCTGATTTTCACCGCCGTTTCCCGCGAGGGCCGCAATATGACCATGGTTGGCGACGTGAAGCAGTCGATTTACCGCTTCCGCCTCGCCGACCCCTCGATTTTCCTCGAAAAATACAATTCTTACCCCGACGCGCCCGCAGCCGAGGGTGAAGCGTCGCGCATTCTGTTAAAGCACAACTTCCGCTCCCGCCCGGAGCTTCTCGATAAAATAAACCTCGTTTTTTCGCGGCTCATGTCGCCCCGTCTGGGCGAAATGGGCTACGGCGAAGCTGAGGCGATGCTTCCGGGGCGCGAGCCGGGCCCGGAGGCGGACGATTGCTTTGAACTCTGCTTCTGCCAGCCGCCGCAGGGCGAGGACGCGCCCGAATATGAGGCGGCCTGCGCCGCGGGGTATGTTTCGCGGCTCATCCGTGAGGAGGGCGCCGCGCCTGGGGATATAGCGATTTTGCTGCGTTCCTTCCGCGCCAAGGCGGAAATTTTCGCCGCCGCTCTTCGCGAGAGCGGCATAGCGTGCTCGGTTTCCGGCGGCACCGTCGGGCTTTTCGACGGCTGGGAGAATAAGCTGCTGCTGGAAATTCTGCGAATTATTGACAATCCCATGCTGGATATTCCGCTCGTCGGCGTCCTGAAAAGCCCGGTCTGCGGCTTCACGGCGGACGAGCTGGCCTTCATCCGCGCCGCCGCGCCCGCTGAATCCTTTTACGGCGCGCTCTGCGTGCGCGCGGAGACGGACGAACGCTGCGCCGCGTTCCTCGCGGCTCTTGGTGAGCTGCGCGAGGCTGCGGCGGGGCAGAGCGCCGAGGCGGTTATAATGCTCGCTCTTGAAAAAACCGGGCTCGCCGCCCTCGCCGAGGCGCGGGAAAAGGGCTCGTCCGAGCGGCTTTACCTCGCGGCGGACTATGCCCGAGGCTGCGAAAGCGCGGGCAGCACGGGGCTTTACAGCTTCCTGCGCCGCGTGGACGCATCCTCCGCCCCCGGCGTTTCAAAGGCCGCGCCCGAGGGCGTCGCGATTATGAGCGTCCACGCCTCGAAGGGTCTGGAGTTCCCCTATGTCCTGCTCTGCGACCTAAGCCACCGCTTTAATATGCAGGACCAGCAGCGCCCCCTGCTCATTCACCGCGATTTGGGCGCGGGCGCGAAATTCCGCGATTTAAATCGCGGAATCGAGTATTCAAGCCTCGCGAGAACGGCTATCGCCGCGGCCTCTCGCTCCGAAATGCTCTCCGAGGAGCTGCGGGTAATGTACGTCGCGATGACGCGCGCCCGCGAGCGCCTTGTCTGCGTTTTCAGCGTGCGCGACGCCGTGAACACGGTGGACGAGCTGCGCGCGGCGGTTTCCGAGCCGCCGGACGCGGAGGAGCTCGTCGCGCAGCATTCTATGGGCCAGTGGCTCGTTTCGGCGCTCGTGAACGCGCCGGGTTTTAAATATACCCTGCTCACGCCCGAGGCGTTTTCCGCGGGCGCTGAGCCGGACGATATAAGCGGCGCTGAGCGGGAGACTGTGCCCGACCCGGCGGTTTTCGACAAAATCCGCGCTTCGCTCGCGTGGACCGCGCCGGGCGGCAGCGAGGGCCTGCCCTCAAAGCTCACGGCGACCTCGCTGAAGGGCAGCCTCCTTGCGCTGGAGGCCGCCGAGGACGCGGGCGAAATGCCCGGAGTGAGCGACGCGCGGCGCGACATAATGCGCCGCCCCTCCTTCGTGACGGGGCGCACGGAGCTCACGGGCGGCGAGCGCGGAACCGCGCTGCACAAGGCAATGCAGCTTCTTGACCACGCGAAAACGGGCAGCGAGGCGGAGATAGCCTCGGAAATTGACCGCATGCGCCGCCTGCGCCTTATAAGCGAGGCGGAGGCGGAGGCCGTCGAGCCGGAAAAGCTGCTGGCCTTCTTCCGTTCCCCGCTGGGCAGGCGCGTTCTGGCCGCCGAGGATGTGCGGCGCGAGTTTAAGTTTTCCGTCCTGCTCCCGGCTGCCGAGGTTTACGGCAGGGGCGAGGGCGAGGTCCTTTTGCAGGGCGTTATCGACCTGTTTTTCAAGGAGCCGGACGGCTTCGTTATCGTTGATTTTAAAAGCGACCGCATCACCAGGGCGCAGCGGGCCGAGCGCGCGGGCGAGTACGCCGGTCAGCTCCGCGCCTATTCCGAAGCGCTGAGCCGCATCACGGGCGAACGAGTTAAAGAGGCTCTATTATATTTCTTTGAATGTGACGGGAGAGTATAAATATGATAAAATTTCTTGACGGCGCTATGGGGACGATGATTGCTTCGCGCACAAAAATGCCGAAGTTCCCGGAAACGCTGAACACCGCCATGCCCGAGCTCGTGCGCGAGATTCACCGCGAATACGTCGAGGCGGGCAGCGAATATATCCTCGCCGCGACCTTTACCTCCAACGGCCTGCGCGCGGCGAAGGCGGGCTACGACCTTCGCGAAAATATCGCCGCCGCCATCAAAAACGCGCGTGACGCGCGCGCCCCGAAGGTGGGGCTGGACGTGACCACCATGGGCGATTTTATCGAGCCCTACGGCGACCTGACCGAGAGCGAGGTTCGCCGCCTTTACCGCGAGATAGCCTCCTGCGCGCAGGGGGCGGACTACGTCGCCCTCGAAACGATGACGGAGCTGCGGGAGACGATAATCGCCGCCGAGGAGCTGAAAAGCACGGGGCTGCCCCTTTTCGTCACGATGACCTTTACGCGCGACGGCAAGACCTTCACGGGCGCGTCGCCCGCCGACGCCGTGCGCGAGCTGGGCGAGCTTGCCGACGCTATCGGCCTGAACTGCTCCTTCGGGCCGGAGGAAGCGCTGAGCGTCCTGCGCGAGTTCCGCGAGGCGACGGAGCTGCCCCTTATCGCCAAGCCGAACGCCGGAATGCCCGACAATGAGGGCAAATACAGCCTGAGCCCCGATGCCTTTGCCGAGGCCGCCGCCGCGCTCGCCGAGGCCGGAGCCGAATATATCGGCGGCTGCTGCGGGACTTCGCCGGAGTATATCCGCGCGCTGCGCAAGCGTTTGTCGTAGGAGCAAAAGGGTGCCGACTGCGCCTTATCCAAGGGGAGCGAAAATGCTTCCGCCCGCACCCCCGCGCGCAGCGCCTTCGCTCCCCTTGGATAAGGGGAGCTGTCAGCCGCAGGCTGACTGAGAGGTAACCGGTTTTGCAATAACCAAAATGGTTCCGCCCTCGCGTAACCCTCCACCCCTCAGACGCCGCCGCTTCGCGCCGTCGCCAGCTCCCCTTATCCAAGGGGAGCAAAAAAGGGTGCGCCTTATCCAAGGGGAGCAAAAAGGGTGTCGACTGCGCACACCACACACACCACACACACACCACACACACCGCGCCCCCCGCGCCCCTGCGCCGCGCAACACAAATCACACACAAACGGAGTATTCACCTTATGCTGACTATCATTTTCCCCGCCGTAATCGCCGTTATTGCCGTGGTGTTCACGGCGCTCGGTTTCCCGCCGGCCCCTGTGGGGCGGCTGGGGGCGGACGGCATCGCCCACAAGCCTCACCCGATGGAGATGAAGGATTTCCTGCCCCTGGCCTTCCTGATCGTAATCTACGCGGGCGTCGCCTTCGCGGGCATAGGCGTCCCGCAGGCGCCGCAGAGCTTCCACCGGTTTTCCTCGGTGGGCGACAGTGTTACCCTCGAAATCGACGGCGGCGAGCATGCCGTCAGCGAAATAATGTGGTACAGCGGCATCGGCAGGGGAGAATACCTCGTAGAGATATCGCGCGACGGCGAACTCTGGAAGCAGCAGGGCGTATGGCAGCAGCCGAACTCGGACCAGCTCCGCTGGCACAGTGTCGTCCCCGTTATCCCGACGGCGCGCTACCTGCGTATAACGGCGCAGAAGGCGCCCATCTACCTCGGCGAAATCCTCGTCCGCGCGCCGGACGGCTCCGATCTCCCCTTCTACCGCGCCGGCGACCTCGGCGACGAGGCGGACACAGCCCCGTGGAGGCCCGATTACCTGAACGGAACATATTTTGACGAAATTTACCACGTTCGCACGGCGATGGAGTTCCTCACAGGCGACACGGTATACGAGGTCTCGCACCCGCCGCTCGGCAAGAGCATTATCGCGTTCGGAATCTCGATTTTCGGCGCGACGCCCTTCGGCTGGCGCTTCATGGGCGCGCTCTTCGGCGTTTTCATGCTGCCGCTGCTCTATGTTTTCCTAAAAAACCTCTTCGGGCGGACGCGCGTCGCCCTCTGCGCGAGCATCGTTTTCGCCTTTGATTTCATGCACTATACGCAGACGCGTATAGCCACGCTGGACGGATTTTCCGTTTTCTTCATCCTCGCGATGTTCTATTTTATATACCGCTGGTTCGTTATGCCCCTTTCGGCAAAGCCCCGCGAATATCTGCCGTGGTTTGCCCTCTCCGGGCTCTGCTTCGGCATCGGCGCCGCCGTTAAGTGGACGGTTATCTACGGCGGGATAGCGCTGGCCGTCATCTGGTTTATGCGGACGCTGCTCGTTGCGCTCGAAGCGCCGAAGGGCGAGGGGAAACGCCTTTTCCTGCGCGGCGTCGGCGAGGGAGTTTTGTTCTTCGTCGTCGTCCCTGCGGTGATTTACCTTTCGTCCTACGCCGTCTGCTGCCGCGCGTGGAGGGTCCGGTTCATGAGCGGCAGCTTCCTGAAAAAGGTATGGGAAAATCAGGAATATATGCTGAGTTACCACAGCGGCCTCAAGTCCACCCACCCCTATCAGTCCCGCTGGTGGCAATGGGTTTGCGATTTACGCCCCATCCTGTTTTACTCGGACAAAACGAGCGAAACGGAGCGCAGCGCCTTCGCCTCCTTCGGCAACCCGCTCTTTTGGTGGACGGGCGCGCTGTGCATCTTCACGCTGGTATACACCGCCGTCAAGAAGCGCGACCTTATCGCGGCAATCATCGTTTTCGGCTGGTTTACGGAGCTTTCGCCCTGGTTTGCCATCTCGCGCTGCGCGTTTATTTACCACTATTTCCCTTGCACGGTTTTCCTCGCGCTCGCGATTGGCTATCAGATGAACGGGCTCTGCGAACGCGCCGAGGCGAACGCGGCGAAGGGCGCGGGCAAGCGCCTCAAGGCTCATGAAAACGCACCGCCGCGCCGTTTTCCGGTTACGATTTACGTCTTTACGGCGCTTTGCGTCGTGATGTTTCTGGTATTCTTCCCCGTTTTGAGCGGCGTTCCCGCGCCGCACGAGTATACGAAGACGGCGCTGCGCTGGTTCAGCGGGCAGTATCCTTTTTAATGCAAGCACTTTCGCTCCCCTGAGAGCTGTAAAACCGCAAGCCGCGCACTAAATTTGGCTTCCCCCGGGGGAAGCTTTCAGCGAAGCTGACTGATGAGGGGCCCGCGAAAGAATGATTGTTTCCTGCGCGGCTGATGATGTGCAATATTTCAAATTGAGCACAACAAGAAGATATGAAAGAATATTACTGCGCAGCAAGCCCCTCATCCGTCCGCGCTGTGCGCGTCCACCTTCCCCCAAGGGAAGGCAGGGCGCTTGTATCGCCTGCCTATAAATCATAAGGTTCTGCCTGAAAAACCATTACTCCGTGGCTCGCCGCGCGAAACGCTTTGCAAACTTCAAAAACGCGCCGGCGCTTTCCGGCACTTGTCGAAACGCTCTAAAATGAGTGGCTCGTTATGTCAAAAAAGTCGATTTTTGTCTCGCCTCATTGACATTGGCAGAGCCTTCGGGTAAAATATTTTTACAGACGGTGCTTTGCCGCTGAATACCAATCCCGGCTGCGTCCGATTTCACGCGGCGCGGAAAGAAGGAGCTGTTTCGATGAAGAAAAAGTATGTATGCCCCGTTTGCGGGTATGTCCATTATGGCGAAAATCCTCCCGAGAGATGCCCTCAGTGCGGTGTTCCCGGCTCTAAGTTCACCGTGAGCGAGGAAACCGGCGGGGCCAAGACCTATGTTACCGAGCACGTTATCGGCGTGGGCGCGAAGGGTCAGGTCGAGGACGACGTTTACGAGGGCCTTGTGGATAACTTCAAGGGCGAGTGCAGCGAGGTCGGCATGTATCTTGCCATGTCCCGCGCCGCCGAGCGCGAGGGTTACCCCGAGGTTGCCGAAGCCTTCAAGCGTTACGCCTTTGAGGAGGCTGAGCACGCGGCGAAGTTTGCGGAGCTGCTCGGCGAGGTCGTTTACGACTCGACGGAGAAGAACCTCAGCCTCCGCGCGGACGCGGAGTGCGGCGCCTGCGACGGGAAGATGAAGCTTGCCAAGCGCGCCAAGGAGCTCGGCTACGACGCCATCCACGACACCGTTCACGAAATGGCGAAGGACGAGGCGCGGCATGGCCGCGGCTTCGACGGCCTGCTGAAGAGATATTTCGGCAAATAATGAGCTGTAACAAGGGGGCGAGCCATACGGCTCGCCCTTATTAAATTACGAAAGGCAGAAGAAAATGAAGTATTACGTTTCCACGATTACGGACGTCGTTACCGCCGAACGGGACGACGGCTGGGAGAACCTGTCCTACATCGAGCGCACCGCGCCGCTCGCCGCGGCGAATTCCCTCGGCATCGAGATCGCCGAATTTTGCATAACGAGCAACATGGACGAGACCTTCGCCGACGTTCTGCCCCATGTCGAGGCCTGCGCCGCCGCCGTCGCGGACAAGACGCTGCACGCGCCCTACAATGAGCTGCTGCCCATGGCGATAGACCGCAAGGTCGCCGCCGTCGCCTATGAGCGCTACGACGAAAGCTGGCGTTATTGCCTGCGTTTCGGCGCGAAAAAGCTTATCGTTCACGCGAATTATTACAGCGATATGTACTATTCAAGCTGGTTTACGCAGCGGCAGAGCGAGTTCTGGCGGCGCTTTCTCGGCGAGCACGGTGAGGATATCGTCGTGTGCCTTGAAAACGTGATGGAGCTTGAGCCGGACGAAATTCTCGAGGTGATAGAAAAGGTGAAGGACCCGCGCCTGAAAATGTGCCTCGACGTCGGCCACGCGAACCTCACCGAGCTGCCGCCGATAGAGTGGCTGCGCCGCAGCGCGCTCGCCGTCAGCCATTATCATATACATAATAATAACGGCGCGCCGAAGGAGGGCCGCCGAAGCTGGGGCGATAAACACGCCGCCCTCGATAACGGCAATATCGACATGCTCGCCCTCCTCCGCGAGGCCGAAAAGCTCAGCCCCGAAGCCACCGCC
>JAEEUX010000119.1 GCA_016290695.1 Oscillospiraceae bacterium | reverse complement strand
CCAAGGCGGTGATCGCATGTCAGCCATCAAGCTGGTGGAAAACGTAAAACAAAACATCGCGAAGGTTATCGTCGGCAAGGAGGAGCAGACCGAGGCGCTCCTTCTTGCCCTCGTCTGCGGCGGTCATGTCCTCATCGAGGACGTCCCCGGTCTGGGGAAAACCACGCTCGTCACAGCCCTCGCCCGCTCCCTGAACTGCTCCTGCTCGCGCATCCAGTTCACCTCCGACCTTCTCCCCTCGGACGTTACGGGCTACACGGCCTTCAACCCCAAAACCGGCGAGCGCGAGGTCTGCTTCGGCGGCCTCATGGCGCAGATAGTCCTTGCCGACGAAATTAACCGCACGAGCCCCAAAACTCAGTCGAGCCTGCTCGAAGCCATGCAGGAAACGCAGCTGACCATAGACGGGAAAACCTATCCGCTGCCGGAGCCCTTCATCGTACTCGCGACGCAAAACCCCGTTGAACACACGGGTACATATCCGCTGCCGGAGGCACAGCTGGACCGTTTTTTCATGAAGCTTTCTCTTGGCTATCCAAGCCACATCGAGGAAATCGATATTCTTCGCCGCAATATGAACGCCCGTCCCATCGAGAGCATCGAACCCGTCGCCTCGGCGGAGGATATACTGACGCTTCGAGAGGAACGTAAAAATATAATCTGCGCCGATGCGGTGCTTGACTATATTATCCACATCGCGGAGGCGACGCGCGGGGATGAGCGCATAAGCCTCGGCATAAGTCCACGCGGCTGCATCGCGCTCACGGAGGCGGCGATGGCCCACGCGATGTTCGCAGGGCGGGATTACACCATGCCGGACGACGTTCAGAAGCTTGCTATACCTGTTTTGGCCCACCGTTTGGTGCTTGACAGGCGCAGCGGAATCCGCGGTGAGAACCGGATAAGTATTCTTCGCTCCATCATACGTGAAATAAAGGTCCCGGCGGTGTCATGAAAGTACTGCGCTTTCTTTTTTATCTCCTTATGCCGGTGTTCCTGATTGCGGGACTGTATACCGGGCTGAGAATGTGGTTTATTTTCCTTATAGTCCAGATACTTATGCTGCTTGTAATAGCGGTTCTGAACCAGTGGACGGTGCGCACGTTTTCCTATACGCAGACGCTGGAAGAGGATGCTGCCATGAAAGGAAGCGAGACCGCTCTGCATATTTCTATCAGGAATGAAAAGCCTCTTCCGCTTTCCATGATGGAGGTAGACGTGGAACTGGCCTCCCCAAGCGATAAAGAGCGGATTACATTCAGTCTGCTGCCGTTTGAATGGAAGGATTTTGATTTTCGCGTAGCCATGCCCTACCGCGGCGTATACCCCGTGGGTATCACCACGATGCGGATAACCGACGTTTTCGGGCTGCTGCCCATGCGCTTTGATATGCGAAAGCTCCATTATTACCGACAGCCGGAGCTGACAGTGCTTCCCCGCTCTGAGACGCCGTCCTCCGTGCACGCCGAGGTCGCCGACGAAAAGCTGTTCGGCGAGCGCTATCTTATCAGCTCCGAGAGCGGGAGCAGCATATCCGGCGCGAGAGCCTATCGCCCCGGAGACCCGCTCAAGCAAATACACTGGAAAAAGAGCGCGGCGCACGGCGAGCTTTTCGTAAAACAGTATGAACAGCCCGTCCGTGAGAATATCACCGTGCTCATAGATAACTGCCTCCACGGTCACTCCGGGGAGGACGCCCTCGCACGCGCTGATACGGTATGCGAGGCGGCTGCATGCATTACTCTTCACTGCCTTTCCCGCAACCGTAACGCCTCTCTCCGCGCTCTCGGAGATACCCGCGGCATACACGAGACTGAAGAAGTCGGCAGCACTCGGGACTTTGACAAAATGCTCCGCTGGCTTGCTATGCTGCCCTTCGGGGAGGGCTCGTTCAGCGGGGAGCTTCCGCGCGAAACCGTTTCCGGAAGCAGTTCTCTTATCCTTGTTACCGATGCTTTTGACGAAACGATGGAAAGCGCTGTTTTGGCGGCGGAGCCATTTTTCAGCGCTGTGACGCTGGTGCTCGTTGGGAATGAGCATCACGATCCCGGGCTTCTGCCGGCTGTCCGTCTGCCTGTGGGCTGCGACGTGGCGGCGGAGCTGACGGCTCTGGATTAAGGGGGTGCCGACGTGAAGAAGGAAAACGGAAAATCCGTCGTCTCCCTTATCGTTGAGCTCATTTGCGCCCTCCTTGGAAGCTGCGTAATTTGCGCCGCCCTCCTGCCAGCGATGGGGCATGAGGCGGGTATGGCGGACTGCGCGCTGTTTATTGCGGTGGATCTTTCGATTATCTTCCTGATGTCCCGCCGCTGGTGGATCGCTCCTGTGCTGATTGTGGCTTTGGGTGCTTTGGGAGCGGGAGCCGTTTGGGTATTCAAGCTTAAGGACGCAGTTATCGACTATGTCCGCGGTTTTATAGAATGGTACAGCGCAGCCTGTCCCTACACTCTCCCGTATTCGGAAAACGGGAGTATATTTCTTATACATCTGGCGCTTTGCTTCCCTGTGACCTTGGTTTTATATTTGTTTTTCCGGCGTTTTTCATTCCTGCCCGTATGGCTGTTGCTCAGCGGGGGACTGCTCGTCTGGATGTATGTTACCGGCTATGAGGGGATGCTCGCCTCGGCGGCAATACTGCTGATAGTTGCCTTCGTCCTGATTGCCCGCACAAATGCCCGCAGCATAAACCGCAAACTTGGAGGCATAATTCCCGCCGCATCCATGCAGGTTACAGCGCTTGTGCTCACGCCGTTTATGGTGCTCTTTGCCTTTGCGATGGGCCCGAAGGAGGATGGCGAATGGCAATCCAAGGCTCTTGTGAACTTCGTTGAGGACCTTGAGGACGTTATGGCGGCGTACGGAGGCGGAGGTACCGGCAGCGGCGCGTTCAGCCTTGGCTATTCCGGCCTTGCACCCAACGGCACCAGACTGGGCGGCGACGTGAAACCGGATAATAAGCCCGTAATGCATGTTAAGACGGATATGCCGATTCTGCTTGCGGGTACTGTGTATGACAGCTATGACGGCGGGAGCTGGTACGATTCCGGCGCACTGAACCGTTTTCGCTTCAATAGCCCCTTGTGGCGGGGCAGACGGCGCGAGGTCTACGACATTGATAGGCCGGTTTCCCGTGACGCTGCCGTGCTTTATAATAATATCACAAAGGAAGCAACGCTGGAGGTTTCCATGAACGTGCGTTTCCGCGCCATCTTCGCGGAGGGCAAGGTGACGGGGCTGAACCTGCGAAACGGGGACGACGCCGACGTTTACTTCAATACGCAGGGCGAGCTGTTTTTTTCCGAGCTTCCGGGCTTCGGGGCCAATTATACGCTGACCACGCGGGTGTTCGATAAGAAAGCTCCGGGCTTTGACGAGAATATGAGCCGCCTGCTGAGTTATGCCGCCGCGGATGAAGATGAACGGTATGAGGAACTTGCGGCGCTTTGTACGCGCGTGCCGGACTCCGTGGAGCCCTTCGTTCGTGAACTCGCGGCAGAGATAACCGAGGGCTGTGAGGATGATTATCAGAAGGCGTGCGCCATTGAAAAATGGCTTGCGGATAACTGTACATATACTCAAACGCCGGGCGAAGTGCCGATGGGCAGAGACTTTGTTTCCTCGTTTTTGGAAAACCGCGAGGGCTACTGCACCTATTACGCCAGCGCAATGACCGTGCTTGCGCGTCTGGCGGGGCTTCCCGCCCGGTACGCGACAGGCTACGGTATGAAGCAGGCTGACATTCAGCCGAATACGGTTTCCTATATAGCGACTAACGCTACGGCCCATGCCTGGACGCAGATTTACTTTTACGGTCTTGGCTGGATGGACTTTGACCCCGTGAAATGGAATTTCCACGAGCTTGTGGAGAAGGATCCGCCGAAACCCGATGCTAAGCCAGACCTTTCGCCGCCGCCAATCCTTGAGCTGCCGAAGCCGGAGCTGCCTGAGCCGGAGCTGCCGGAACTGCCGCAAAATACAGTAAGCGCAGCGCGGCGCAGCGGTAATATAGGGAAAATCCTGATTATCGTCCTTGTTTGCGACGCGGCAGCGTTCCTGTTGTTCATGATCATGCGCTTTGTCCTGCTGTTTTTCCGCGTCGAGAACTTCTACCGCCGCCTGAACCGAAAGCATCGGGACAGCGCTGCGAGGGCAGATGAGTGCTACAGGCAGATATTGAAGCAACTCGGCTTCCTCGGGCTCGAAATGGAGCCCTCGGACACCATCCTCAGCTTCTGCCGCCGCGCGGACGAAGCTTTGAGCTGCGAAGAAGATGGCGAACAAATACAAAATGTCTGCAGGCCCGTTATACTGTCCCGCTTTGCAAACCGTCCTCCGACGGATGAGGATGTGCGTAAAATGTGCGATTATTACATCTTTATGGAGCGTAAACTCCGCAAAACCATGGGAATAAGAAAATATATCCTGCGCCGTATGCTGTTTGGCCGGTGACTACGGAAAATATAGATTAAACAAGGAGGCTGTGACAATGGAGAATATCGAGGTTTTTAAGCATAACAGCATAAGAGTCAAAACCGATATCGGAATGGTTTACATCGACCCCTTTGAGATGGAAACTGCACCGCACGACGCGGCTTTCATACTCGTAACGCATGACCATTACGACCATTTTTCGCCGGACTCAATCGAGAAGGTTTCCCGCGCGGATACCGTGCTTGTTGTGCCGGAAAAAATGGAGAAGAAGGCCACGGAAGCCTCCGGTTTTGTCGGCAAAACGGTAACGGTTAAGCCGAGCACCTCCGTGGAGCTTGACGGGCTTGAATTTGAGACCGTGCCGTCATATAACCTGCTCAAGCCCTTCCATCCAAAGAGCGCCGAGTGGGTGGGCTATATTCTGAAAACGGGCGGCAAACGCATTTATATTGCCGGAGATACGGACGCGACGAAGGAAGCCAAGAGCGTCAAGTGCGATGTTGCGCTTGTCCCTGTCGGCGGGACCTACACCATGGACGCGAAGAAGGCGGCCGAGCTAGTGAACACTATCCGCCCGGAGCTTGCAATTCCAGTGCATTACGGAAGCATAGTCGGGGAAGCAAAGGACGGAGAGACCTTCGCCGGCCTCGTAAAGCCTCCCGTTAAGGTTAAACTCATGATAAAGTTTTAATAGGAGAAATGAACATGGAATTTACCTCTGATATATTTTCACTGTTTGATAAGAAATGGGCTCTGCTTACGGCAGGAAACGAGAGCCGCTTCAATATGATGACCATAAGCTGGGGCGCTCTCGGAACCGTTTGGGGCAAGCCTGCGGCGACGGTTTACGTCAGATCATCAAGATATACCCACGATTTCATGGACGCAAACGATCTGTTTACAGTAAGCTTTTATCCTGAGCAGTATAAGCCTGTACTCGGCGTCCTCGGTTCCAAATCCGGCAGAGACATGGATAAGATGAAAAACTCCGGCCTTACTCCGATAAAGGCGGGGGACTCTGTTTCCTTTGAGGAAGCGGAGATTACGCTTGTTTGCAGGAAAATCTTCATGCAGACGCTGGACCCGGCCAAGCTGCCGGCAGATATAGCGAAAGCGCTGTATGAAGGGCAGGCCGCGCATGATATGTATATTGGCGAAATTTTGGATATTATAAGAAGAGGCTGAACGTATGTTAAAGATATACTGGAGCGAGCTATGCCCCGACTGTATAGCATGCAAGGCGAATTTCGACGCGAATGGCATAGAGTATGAACTGCTCGAAATAAACAAAAGCATACCCGTTCTTAAAGAATTCCTGAAACACAGGGATACTGATCCCGCGTTTGCTCCCTGCAAGGAGAACGGCAGCATAGGCATCCCTGCACTAGTGCATGAGGATGGAAGCATATCCCTCGATTGGGAGAATTATCTCAGTGAAAAAGGGCATTGAACCTCTGAAAAACTGAATGCCCTCAATGGGAAATGTACAGCATTACGCGCGAGCGGTTCGCGGCGTTCGCAATCTTCATGCAGATGTAAGCGCATAACTCGAAAAATCGCGGAACAAGGAACATATATAACAAAACGCAGGACTGCAATCATGCGGTCCTGCGTCTTTGTTTTGTAAACCGCCGTTATTGCCGGTTTGCAGGCGGTAGAGTAGGCGATAGAGATGATGCTGGCATAAATTTCTTCATACACCCACGGACGAAGGGCGGGCCGTCGCCGAACTCAGAGAATTTATTGCGGGGACCCGTCCCGCGTGTGGGTGCTTCAAATTGACTAAAGCTTGCCGTCGGCGATCGCGTCATAGACCGCGTCAAAGAGATGTACCGGTTCGAGTCCTTCAGACTCGAAAAGCCGAACCAGGCGTTCGACAGCCTTCTTTTCTGTAGAGATGTCCTCAACAACGGCTTTGCTGCCGTCCTCAGCCTCGGCAATAATGCCGTAGGTTATACAGGCAGCTAAATCATTCGAAGTTAGAAAGCTTGAGAAAATTGTAAATAATGTTTTCATTTCCTGGTCTCCTTATTTGTATTAACATGCCCCAAAAAATCAAGTTGAACTGTTTGGCGCAATTGTCATAAAACAGATGCGGGGAAACATCTCACATATTTGCAAAACTTCTTTATAGAACATAGCTTCCGTTTTGCCGGGGAGTTATATCCTTACAGGCAAAATAAGAGCAAGAATAAACTACTATATAGATTAGCCAATGTGCATGGAGATTAGATGAAGATACTTCTTTGAGTCTTTCGGACTCGAAAAGCTGAACCAGACGCTCGACAGTCTCCTTATCTGCAGAGACGTCCTCGACGACGGCTTTGCTGCCGCCCTCGGTCTCGGCAATAATGCCGTATGCTGTGCAAGCAGCAAAATCATTTAAAGTTAGGAAGTTTGAGAAAAGTTTTAATATTGTTTTCATTTTCTGACCTCCTTTGCGATGGATATTAGCATAAATTACAAAGTTTGGCAAGAATAACTTTTCAGCAAAAAAGGTCGAAAAATGACGATAATAGAAGCATGACACAATATGTTGTTATAATTTACAATAAGTGAGTGTGGACTATAGCATATTTAGTCTTCAAAACAGCCAATCGAAATTCTTATACCTCATATCAAAATTGTTCAAAAACAATTAAACCTCTGCAGTACTACAGTGCAAAAGGCACAGAAATATAAGCATAAATGTGGCCTTAATTGAAAACGTATGTTGTTTTAGCCGTTTATACGTTTTGTTTGTATGAGCTGCTCAACATGCTCATGGAATTAAGCGCATTACCGGGGGGCGGCTCTTATGCAATCCCTATCAACGGGCTTATACAATGAGTTTTGCATAAATATAGAAGATTGTACTTCAAGAAAATTGTAATTAAGTAAATATAATACATTTGCTGTCATAAAATTGCGAGAAATAATACACATGACTATAATTGTCTAATTAACTGCAAAGGAAATACATGAATATATCGTGCCTTGCTGTTAAGATCTCTCCGCGGGGTCAGACGGGCGCGTAAATGGAACAGGGTGCGCCACCAGAGGCGAAGCGGTGACAATGCTCATGAGATTCATGCAGATGTAAGAGCGAAGCGCAGCGGCGCAAAACTCCAATAAAAAATGCGGGGCCGCAATCAGGCGGCCCCGTGTTGTATAACAACATCTTATCATCAGCAAATTTGACTTAAAGCGGCAAAAACGGCGCAAATTGCCTCAAGCTTACAAAATCTGCATTTCCTTATTGACAAAGATAAGACAATCTGATATTCTCATAACAGACGCCTAGT
>JAEEUX010000118.1 GCA_016290695.1 Oscillospiraceae bacterium | reverse complement strand
AAAAATAGAAAGGAAGACCTTACTCCTATGACTCATTTCCATAACTGACATTCCTGAACCGCCGAAGTTAGTTATCTCTGAGCCAGCTTTTTCAAGAACTTCAAGGGGAAGCATGGACGGGCCGGCTGAAAAATTGTAAATTCTCTCGTTTGCCATAGGTAAGACCTCCGTTTAATAAAATTTGTGCAGCCGATGGATGATATTTCGGCTTGCTCATAAGATTTGCCTCCGTCAACTCGAAGCGCCGCAAAATGGAAGACCTCGGTTGACGGAAAAGCTTTGTTTTCCTGCACAATGGCAATATATATGTAAAATGCAGGAAAACATAATAATATAGAAATATTTATATTATTCTGAGATTATACTACTCAAAAACGAAACTGTCAAAGGGTTTTGAGAAAAATATATATTTTGCTCAATTAAATCAATAAATCAGCGCTGTGAAAGCGAAAATTGGGCAAAATTTTCGGAAAATACGAGCTATGGAGCGCTTTTTTAGATGAGCCTGCCCATAAGAACAGTTCCAACCCTTCCGCTTATCATGACTCTGCGTATCTCGCCGCAAAGACCCGGCTGTTCCACGCGAACAAGACGGTAATTCTCCGCGTGACCGAGCGAGCATTCCTTTTCGTGCGATTCAAAGAGGACGGAGTATTCTCTGCCAATGCAGGAATTAAGGTATTCCTCCGTCATCTCTGCGGCAATTTTGATGGCTTCGGAGGCACGTTCGTGCTTCGTTTCGTTCGTACACTGCTCCGGCATCCCCGCCGCGACGGTATCGGGCCTGATTGAATAGGGGAAAACGTGCATGTCGGAGAAATCGCAACGCTTTATAAAGCGGAGAGTTTCGGCAAATTCCTCTTCGGTTTCCCCGGGAAAACCCGTTATGAGGTCCGCCGTCATGCCGCAATGGGGAAAAAACTCCCGCAACAGTGAAACGGATTCAAAAAAACGAGCTGTGTCGTATTTACGGTTCATGCGCTTTAAGGTCGCGTCGCAGCCGCTTTGCAGCGAGAGATGGAAATGTCCGCAAAGGCCGGGAACCGTTTTAAGCTTCTCGCAAAACTCTCGCGTGACTATTCTCGGCTCGAGCGAACCGAGGCGGAGACGAAGTGAGGGAGCGGCGACGGAAACGGCGCATATAAGCGAAGCAAGGTCCGAACCATCCTTGAGGTCGCGCCCGTAGGACGAGATTTCGATACCGGTAATTACGAGCTCTTTTATTCCGATGCTTTCTATCCTTTTGGCTTCGCTGACTGCGTCCGCGGTGGGGAGACTGCGGACGGGACCGCGTGAATAGGGAATGATGCAGTATGAGCAGAAATTTGTACAGCCGTCCTCAATCTTGAGCATTGCCCGCGTCCTGCCGCTTAATCTTCCTGCCGGGAGCTTTTCGTAGCTGCGTCGTTTTAGCGCGTCGTCCACGTTTACGAGTTGTGAGCGCTCAATATAGGCTTTCTCCACTGCCTCCGCGAGGGCGCGTCTGTCCGCACTGCCGAAAACTATGTCAGCGCCGAGGGCTTCGGCTTCCTCGCGGCTTACCTGTGACCAGCAGCCGCATATTGCTGTTACGGCACCGGGGTTTTTCGCCTTTGCACGGCGGAAGGCCTGGCGGCTTTTCCTCGTACTCTCTGCAGTTACCGCGCAGGAATTTATAATGATTACGTCGGCGGCTTCGTCCTCGCCGACCTCAGTGTTCCCGTGTTCGGATAGAATGGACGATATCGCCTGACTTTCAAATTGGTTCACCTTGCAGCCAAGCGTGATTATAGTAAACTTCATCTTGTGTTCCTTTGTAAGTAATTGATTGACAAGCTCCGCCTGTATCTTATAATATAGTATATAGTATAACATCGCAATTGAATAATCAAGTTATAAACTCAAAGAATAAGAGGAAGAGAGGAATTGCCCGAATGACTTCTTTTAAAATAAGACTTATCACCATCGAAGACGTCCGTAATTTCGTTACGGCGGCTAATTTGCAGGCTTTTGACGCGGACATAGTATCGGGACGGTACAGGATAGACGCGAAGTCCCTTCTCGGAATATTCAGCCTTGACCTTTCCCAGCCGGTAGAGGTTCAGATTCACGGGACGGAGAGCGACGCGAAGTCCTTCATGGAAGCGGTTAAAGATTTAATCATTGAGGAATGAGGAATTACTACGATTTATCTTGATAATTCGGCGACGACTAAGCCGAGCGAAAGCGCGATAGCAGCCGTGAATTTTGCGCTTGGCGATTGCTTCGGAAATCCTTCGTCCGGGCATGGCGCGGGCAGAGCGGCGGCGGAGCTGCTTAAAGCTTCACGCGGGAAAATTGCCTCCGCGCTCGGCGCTAAGGACGAAGAAATCTTCTTCACCTCCGGCGGGACGGAAGCGGACAATTGGGCCGTAATCTGCGGCGCAAAGCACAATTCCCGCGTGGGGAAGCATGTTGTTACGACTGCCGTGGAGCACGACGCGGTTCTGAAAGCCATGAAGCAGCTTGAAGCCTCCGGCTTCGAGGTGGAGTACCTTAAGCCGGACAGCGACGGGAACATCCCGTTGGAGCGCTTTGAAGCGGCAATCCGGGAGGATACGGCGCTCGTCTCGGTGATGATGGTGAATAACGAAACGGGATGCGTTTTCCCGATAGATGGCATCGCCCGCGCGATTAAGGCAAAGCGCAGCAGGGCGCTTTTACATACCGACGCCGTTCAGGGCTTCCTGAAGCTGCCGTTTAAGGCGAAAACGCTCGGCGCGGACATGATAAGCATTAGCTCGCATAAGGTTCATGGGCCAAAGGGCTGCGGCGCGCTTTATATAAAGGACGGACTGCGGCTTCAGCCCTATATTTTCGGAGGCGGACAGGAAAACTCCTACCGTTCGGGAACAGAAGCTATGCCCGCAATAGCGGGCTTCGCGGCGGCTGCTGCAGAGTGCGCTGAGACGCTTGATGCCGACATTAAGTATATTCTGGGTCTGAAAAATACGCTCAAAGAGCAGCTTTCCGTTGATATACCCGATATTGTTTTTATCGGAGACGGCGCGGCGCCGCACATCCTGAGCGTTTCGCTTCCCGGATATCGCAGCGAGGTTATAATGAATTATCTCGACGCGAAGGGAATATGCGTTTCAAAGGGAAGCGCCTGCAAAAAGGGCAAGCGCAGCCATGTCCTCGAAGCTATGGGCCTGCCTAACGCAGTTATGGATGGAAGCATCAGAATAAGCCTTTCCCGTTATAATACCGCCAGCGAGCTGCGCGAGTTTGTACAGGCGCTCAAAACCGCCAAAAGTGAACTTTACCCGTCATTGTGACCCAATAGGCACAAATTGAACAAGTGGAGACGCTTATTCCGGCACATATTTGTAGAACAATTTGCAGATTTTATAAAAATAGAAATTGATTAATGGAAAACCTTATGTTATAATCAAAAAAATATTTCAATTTAAAATCATAAAGTTGTTATACAAGGTGGGGTAATGATGGTAAAAATCGCCGTTCTTGGGTTCGGAGTGGTTGGCTCCGGGGTCGTTGAGCTTATCGACATTAATCACGATAAGATTGCCAGAAGCGCGGGAGAAGAGGTATACGTTAAATATATTCTCGATATCAGAGATTTTAAGGATAATCCTTATGAAAACCGTTTCGTGAAGGATTTTGCCGAGATAGAGAAAGACCCGGAGGTCAGCATCGTCGTCGAAACTATCGGCGGCGCAAGAGTTGCCTACGATTTTACAAAGCGCAGTCTTATGGCGGGCAAGAGCGTCGTTACCTCAAACAAGGAACTCGTTTCCGAACATGGCTGCGAGTTGCTTGAGATCGCCGCGCAGCATAACGTGAGTTATCTCTTTGAAGCGAGCGTTGGCGGCGGCGTTCCCATCCTTCGCCCGATAATTTCCTGCCTCTCGGCGGACGAGATCGAAGAGGTTTACGGCATAGTGAACGGAACGACGAATTATATCCTTACCTCCATGATAAAGGACGGCGTCAGCTTTGACGACGCGCTCAAGGACGCGCAGCGCAAGGGTTATGCCGAGCATGACCCCTCCGCCGATATAGACGGCATCGACACCTGCCGCAAAATGTGCATTCTTGCAGACCTATCTTTCGGGAAAAATATTGCCCCGGCCTCTGTTCCTACGCAGGGAATATCCGGCGTTGACGGGCTCGACGTAGCCTACGCGCAGAAGGCTTCCGCCAACATAAAGCTTATCGGCCGCACGGTGAAGCTCCCGAACGGAAAAATAATATCCTATGTTGCGCCGCATGTTCTCCTTAAGGATAACCTCCTTGCCAACGTTGACGGCGTGTTCAACGGTGTCGTCGTCAGAGGCAACGCCACGGGTGAAACGATGTACTACGGCAAGGGCGCGGGCAAACTCCCTACGGCTGCCGCGGTGGTTTCAGACGTTATCGAGTCGGCTAAATGCAAATGTGGGAGTAACCTTATCTCCTGGGATATGGCGGGCGACGAGATAACCGGTGAGGTTAACGATCTTTCCGACAGATGGTATATCCGCGCTGAGATAGACGCGGACGAAGCCAGCGTTACTTTCGGAGATATTGAAGTCCTCGGAAGTGATGGGCAGGGAACGGCATTTATCACCCGCGAAATGACAGGTTACGAGTGCGCCGAAAAACTGGAGAACATAAACGCTTTTGCGGTTTACAGAGTTTTAGGCAATAATGCGTGATTAGAGCAGTACAGGATAACAACACAGCAGCCGGCGTAAACCGGCTGCTGTATTTTTATATGATAATCTGATAAATAGTGATTATTTCAAAAGCCCGTAGTTTATGAGCGTTTTTCTGAGAGCGGCTTCATTTTCGTCCGAGGTTTTCCAAAGAGGGAGCCTGAGCGCGCCTATATCGTAGCCGAGCATGTTCATTGCCGTTTTTACGGGGATGGGGTTTACGTCTATGAACATCTTGGCAAAGAAATCCGCCCATTTGTAATACAACTCCGAGGCGGCGGTGAAGTTTCCGTCAAGACAAAGCTTGCACAGCTCGGTCACAACCTCGGGGACTATATTTGAAGCGACGCTGATAACTCCCTTGGCACCCATCGCCATCATCGCGACGGTGTTATCATCGTTCCCGCTCCAAATATTAAGCTCGTCGCCGCATGCCGCGCGGGTCCTCGCAAAGAGGCTGATATCGCCGGAGGCTTCCTTGACGCCGTTTATATTCGGATGCTGCGAAAGTATTTTATATGTATCGACGCTGATGTGTACGGAGGTGCGGCTCGGGACGTTGTAGACTATCATCGGAACTTTGACCCGGTCGGCCACATAACTGAAGTGCTGGACAAGACCGGCCTGGTTGGAGCGGTTGTAATAAGGGGTGACCATGAGGATGCCGTCTACACCGGAGGCTTCGGCGCTCCGAGCAAGGCGGATAGAGGTCATGGTATCGTTGCTGCCGACGCCGGAAATAACCTTAATACGTCCGGCAGCGTGCTTTACGCAGAAATCTACGAACTGCTCATGCTCGTCGAGCGGCTGGGTGGCGTTCTCGCCCGTGGTGCCGTTTATGACGACGGCGGAGGTGCCGCCTTTAATTTGAAGGTCTATGAGTTCTGCGGCTTTAGCGTAATTGATTTTGTTATCCGCATCAAACGGCGTAACCATAGCCGTCCCGCAGCCGGTGAAAATAGGGGTTTTAGACATAAAAAAGCTCCTTTCTGCCGGGGGAGCTATTTGCTGCGCTTCCTTTTTCCGGCGATATTAGTATACCACAAGAGCGTGAGAATTTGAAGTATTCCCGCGATAATAAATATTGTTGCCATACGATGCATCGGGAAAGTGAGAAAACAGCATACGGAAAGCGACCAAATCAGCGCGCTTGCGCTAAGAATACGAGGAATGATGGGCCACCAAAGCTCTGCGAACACCATAGAGACGATGCAGGAGAGGGGAACGGCGTAAATGATAATGAGCCATGCCCTATCGAGCTCCGGCAGGAAAACCGTTGCGCTGAAAAAGAGAATCGCCGCGACGAGCCAGACAAGCCCCATAGCCATCATGGGGATTATTATCCTCTGCGTATTGGGGTAACCTTTCATTGGCTTCGGTTCGTTTTCGCCGCGAAGAAAATCGTCTACTGTGACGCCGAATAGCTCAGCCATAGACGAGAGGACACAAATGTCCGGCAGACCCTCTGCACGCTCCCATTTTGAAATGGATTTATCGGAATAGTTGATTTTTGCGGCGAGCTCTGCTTGCGTAAGCTTATTTTGTTTTCGGTACCAGGCGATATTGTTCGCAATCGTCTTTTTAATGCTTTCGTTATCCATGTTTATATTTTATTACAGCTTGGAAGATATTGCAAGCCCCAAAAGCGAGAAAATCAGCCAAATTCTACTCTCGGTAGATGTAATTATTTTAACTATACTGATTGAAGAACGGATGGTAGAGAGGAAATTGAAACGAGTAGGGAGGCTGTGACGCTCAAATATGGTAAAATACTGATTGGTAAATTACAGGGCATTCTGAGGCGGCATTAATTAATATTATGATAAGAAATCATGCATCACGCGAGAATTTCGTCAAGTATTGCCGAGTGCTCTAATACACAGCTATGCAAAGGAGATATTTCGCTATGAACGATTTTATTTTGTGCACGGATTCGGGCTGCGACCTTAAGCTCGATGTCTGCAAGAAGTACAATATAGTACCGCTCAAAATGAAATATACGATTAATGATGAGGTCTTTTATGATGAAATGACCGATGAGTCCGCAAAGCTTTTATATGATAAAATGCGTGCAGGGCTCATACCCAAAACGTCGCAGATTAACAGTTCGGATTTTATAGACTTTTGGACGCCGCTGCTTGAGCAGAAAAAGCCCATCCTACATATCGCCATGGGAAGCGGCATTTCGGGCACATATGCAAACGCCGTAATCGCTAAGGATATGCTTCTTGAGCAGCATCCGGACGCAGAACTCTATGTAGTTGATTCGCTGCTTGCCTCCGTTTCCTACGGCATGCTCTGCATAGACCTTGCGAATATGCGCGCGGAAGGGAAGAGCGTAACCGAATGTTACGAATGGGCTCTTGAAAAACGCCACCTTGTGAACACTTTTTTCACCACAGGCGAGCTTAAATATCTACACCGCGGCGGCAGAGTCAGCAAAACGGGCGCCGTCGTCGGCACGGTATTGAACATTAACCCCATCCTGCACCTCAGCAAAGAGGGCTTCTTGCAGGTAATCGAGAAAACGCGCGGACAGAAGGCTACTCTCAAGCGCGTGCATGAGCTTATCGGCGAAACGGTCATAGAACCTGAAAATCAGACTCTTTATTTCTGCCATTCCGACGATCTGGAGAGAGTTACAGCCTTCGGTGAAGAGGAAGTTAAGCTTCACGGCTTCAAGGATTTTAAAGCGACCTTTATCGGCCCGACCATAGGCGCGCACACCGGCCCCGGCCTTTTCGCCGCGTTTTTCTATGGGAAACCGAGGAAGTAAGGCGGCAGCGTTATAAATCTGAAATAGAAACGTATAGTAAAAAAGAACGGCGGATAAGCCGTTCTTTTTTGTTAGAGCGATACCGCGTAATTCCGGCACATATAATCATATTATTGTTGATTAGTGTGAGAAGTCAATTTAGAACATATTATCAGCAATGTTTCCTTGAATTTCATCATTATTGCACAAAACTCTTGACAGTATCCGATGGGCATGTTATAAAATGGTAATATAATCATCCATTAATATTCTTAATACAGAACTTAATCATGCTTCCAT